>NCKG01000262.1:0-2865 GCA_002279095.1 Cellulomonas sp. 14-74-6 | reverse complement strand
GGCTCCGCACGCGACGGGTTCGCCCAGGCGTCGGACGGCGCCCTGACACTGCAGGCCGCGGCCGGCGAGCTGTCCTCCGGCGCGCACCAGGTGGCGTCCGGGGCGGGCGACGCGGCCGACGGTGCGTCGCGGCTCGCGTCGGGCAGCGCCGCAGCGGCGAGCGGCGCATCGACGCTCGCCACGGGCGCGCACGCGCTCGCGGACGGCACGTCGACGCTGGCGTCGGGAGCCGGGGCTGCGGCCGTGGGGGCCCGCACCCTGGCCGACGGTGCCGGCCGGCTGGCCGACGGCGCGGCGACGGCTGCCACGTCCGCCTCGGCGGTCGCGTCCGGGGCTGCCCAGGTCTCAGACGGTGTGCAGGCCACGGTGGAGGGGGTGACCGCGCTGTCGCGTCAGCTCGGCACCCTCTCCGCCGGGCTGGCGGCCGTCACGAACTACCTGGCAGCGCAGGCTCCGACGGACCCGACCGCTGCAGCCCTGCTGACCGGCATGCAGAAGCAGGCCGGCGCGCTCCCGTCCTCGTCCGACCTCGCAGCGACCGCGACCCGTCTGTCCCAGCTAGAGGCGGGAGCAGGCAGCCTCGCGAACGGTGCGGCGCAGCTGAGCTCCGGCATCGGCACGCTGAGCGCCTCCGTCTCCCAGCTGAGCTCCGGCGCGTCCGGGCTCGTGACCGGCACGGCACAGGTGGCCGGCGGCGCCTCGGCCGCAGCCTCCGGAGCACGGGACCTCGCCTCGGGTGCCGACCGGCTCGCGTCGGGGACCGCGCAGGTCGCGTCCGGAGCCACGACCCTCGCAGGCGGGACCAGGGCCCTGTCGACCGGCGCCGCCCAGGTGGCCGACGGCTCAGACCAGCTCGGCGCCGGCTCGGCGACGCTCGCCGGAGCGCTGCGCAGCGGTGCCTCGTCCATCCCTGCCGACGACCCTGCGACACGGAGCGCCCGCGCCGCGACACTGGCCACCCCCGTCCGCCTGTCGAGCAGCGACGTGCACGCCGCCGCGGGGTTCGGCGAAGGCTTCGCGCCGTTCTTCATCCCACTGGCCCTGTTCGTCGGCTCCCTGATCACATGGCTGCTGCTGCGCCCGCTGCCGAGCAGGGCTCTGGCGACCCCGGCCTCCGGATGGCGCGCCACGTTCGCGGGGTTCCTCCCGGCGATGGTGATCGGTGTCGCCCAGGTGGCGGTGATGCTGGCGGTCATCCACTGGGGCGTGGGGCTGCAGCCGGCGTCAGCGGTCGGCACCGTCGCGTTCACCCTGCTGGTGGTCGCGGCGTTCCTCGCCCTCCAGCAGATGCTCGTGGCGGTGCTCGGTCCCGCCGCCGGCAAGGTGGCGGTCCTCGCGCTGCTCATGCTGCAGCTCGCCTCGTCGGGCGGCACCTACCCCGTGCAGACCACGCCGGCGTTCTTCCAGGCGGTGCACCCCTGGCTGCCGATGAGCTACGCCGTCAGCGGCCTCCGTGAGGTGATCACCGGCGGTGCGGACGGCCGGCTTCTGGTCGCGGTGCTGGTGCTGGTCGGGGTGCTCGTCGGCTCGCTGGCCGTCACCGCATGGCGTGCCGGACGGATGCGCACGTGGACGCTGTCCCGGCTGCACCCGGTCCTGTCGATCTGACAGGCTTCGTACCATGCCCGGCACTCGTGAGCACATCGTCGCGGCCGCGCTCGCGCTGGTGGCGGACCGCGGCATCGCCGCGACCTCGATCGACGACATCGCCGCGGCCGCAGGCGTCGCCAAGGGCAGCGTCTTCTACAACTTCGGCAGCAAGTCGGCGCTCTTCGAGACGATCATCGCCGAGGGCGTCGTCCGGCTGACGGCCGCGCTGCAGGCGGCGAGCGACGGCCTGACCGGTCGGGCGGCAGTCGAGGCGATGGTGACGCAGCTGCTGGTGCACATCCGCGACCACCCGGACTTCGCCAAGCTGGCGGTCGCCGAGGTGTTCCGCACGGGACGTCAGTGGCAGGAGTCCATCCGCGACATCCGCGAGGACTCGATCGGTGCGTTCCGCACCGTGGTGGCGCTGGCGTGGCCCGAGCGGGACGCCACGCTCACCGCGGCGGCGCTGTTCGGCGCCACGGTGATCACCGGCCTCGAGTGGCTCGTCTTCCAGCCGGAGCGCTCGCTGGAGGACGTCCGGGACGCCGTGCTCGCCACCATCCGGTGACCCGCCGACGCACGAACGCCGGTGGTGACCTTCGCGGTCACCACCGGCGTTCGACTGCTGTGCGGGATCTCGGTCGACGCGACCGGGAGGCTCAGTCCGCCACGCGCTGCTGCGGGACACCCTCGAGCAGCTGGCGGACCTCGTCCTCGTGGAACCGGCGGTGCCCGCCGAGCGTGCGGACCGCGGAGAGCTTGCCCGCCTGCGCCCACCGGGTGACGGTCTTCGGGTCGACCCGGAACATGACCGCGACCTCACCAGGGGTGAGGAGGGCCCCCTGCGGGAGCGTGGTGTGGGTGGTTGCCATCTGTGGCACTCCTTGTCGTTCGGTAGCTCGGCTGACCTGCGTGGGTCCCGTTGGCTTTGCGTCCCCGCCTTGCGGTGGGTTTGCCGTTTTTCGCTGACAGCAGGGGACTATGCCCGAAAACAGGACATCTACGCAACAACCGCCCTCGCCACGCACCGCCGATACCGGGTGAAATGTGCGCAGCGGTAGCCTGCCCTCGCACCAGGGGCAGTAGCTCAGCCGGTCAGAGCAGCGGACTCATAATCCGTCGGTCGTGGGTTCAAGCCCCACCTGCCCCACTCCCCACTCGGGTACCGCCACAGGTTTGAACCGCCCCGGCGTGTCCGGAGGCTCACTGTTGTGAGACCTCCGCCGGTGGCGTGAGGCTGTGGGCAGCGTAGTAGGCGGCCTCGAGCTGGGCAGG
>NCKG01000261.1:0-2879 GCA_002279095.1 Cellulomonas sp. 14-74-6 | reverse complement strand
CCGGCTTTTATCCAGGCGGAGCTGCGGGCGCACGGCGAGGCGCAGGAGGCGGCCGACGCGCTGGTCGCGGCGGCGCTGGCCGTCGGGGCCCGGGACAACGTCACGGTCGTCGTCGTCGACGTCGTCGGCTGACCCCAGCCACCGCCCCGCGCGGTCGCCCTGCCCGCGGGGCGCCTCAGCGCTCCGCGACCGCCTCGCAGTCCCCGCTCGCGTCCACGGCCGCACGAGCCTCGAGCACCTGTGTCCGCCGGTGCCGCAGACCGTCCACCGCCAGCATCACCAGCGCGACCCAGACGAGACCGAAGCCCCACCACCGCGCGGGCGGCATGTGCTCGTGCAGCAGCAGCACGCCGGTGAGGAACTGCAGCACGGGTGTCAGGTACTGCAGCAGCCCGATCACGGACAGCGGCAGCCGGCGGGCGGCGCTGTTGAACAGCAGCAGCGGGACGGCCGTCACCACGCCGGCGGAGGCGAGCGCGGCGGCGTGCCAGCCGCCGTGGCCGGTGAACGAGCCGGTGCCGGCCAGCTGCAGCCACACCAGGTAGCCGGCAGCCACCGGGGTGAGCACGAGCGTCTCGGCCGCCAGGCCCGGCAGGGCGCCGACCGACCGGCCCACCTGCTTCTTGATCAGCCCGTACAGCGCGAAGCTCGCCGTCAGCGAGAGGGCGATCCACGGCACCCGTCCGTAGCCGACGGTGATCACCACGACCGCGGCCGCGCCGGACGTCAGCGCCGCCCACTGCACCCGGCGCAGCCGCTCCCGCAGCACGAGCACCGCCAGGCCGACGGTCACCAGCGGGTTGATGAAGTAGCCGAGCGCGTCGTCCACCACCTGGTCGGTGAGGATGCCGTAGACGAACACCAGCCAGTTGGTCGCCAGCAGCACCGCGGCGACCCCGAGGGTGGCCAGCGTGCGCGGTCGGCGCAGCAGCTCGACGAACGGGCGCCAGCTGCGGGTGGCGACCAGCAGCAGCAGGCAGAAGAGGAGCGACCACACCACCCGGTGGGCGATGATCTCCACCGCACCGGACGGCTGCAGCAGCGGGAAGTAGAGCGGTAGGCCGCCCCACAGCAGGTAGGCGCCGATGCCGGCGGCCAGGCCGCCGCGGCCGGGGCGGGCTGCGGGCGTGGCTCCGTCGGTCGGGGCAGGGATCGTCCGCTCGTCGGCCACCGGCTGACTGTAGGTCGTGCCACCCACGCGGGCACCGTGCGTCCGCCCGGATGCGAGACGAGCTGGCGGGCGCCGAGGGGGTCCCGCCTAGACTGGCCGGCAGCTACCGAACCCCTCGCGGAAGGTCCTTCGTCCCGTGACCACCACGCCCTTGCGCGTCGCCGTCGTCGGCGCCGGGCCCGCCGGTATCTACGCCTCCGACATCCTCGCCCGTTCGGGCCTGGACGTCAGCATCGACCTGATCGAGCGGCTGCCGGCACCGTTCGGGCTGGTGCGCTACGGCGTCGCCCCGGACCACCCCCGCATCAAGCAGATCATCGTCGCCCTGCACAAGGTGCTGGAGCGCGGGGACATCCGGCTGCTCGCGGACGTCGACTACGGCACCGACCTGACGCTGGACGACCTGCGGCAGCACTACGACGCGGTCATCTTCGCCACCGGTGCGGTCCGGGACGCCGCCCTGCGGGTGCCCGGCGTCGACCTGGTCGGCTCGTACGGTGCCGCCGACTTCGTCTCCTGGTACGACGGTCACCCTGACGTGCCGCGCACCTGGCCGCTGGAGGCCCGTGAGGTCGCGGTGATCGGCGCCGGCAACGTCGCGCTCGACGTGGCCCGTATCCTCGCCAAGCACCCCGAGGACCTGCTGCCGACGGAGGTGCCGCCCAACGTCTACGAGGGCCTGCTGGCCAGCCCGGTGACGGACGTGCACGTGTTCGCCCGCCGCGGTCCGGCGCAGGTGAAGTTCTCGCCGCTGGAGCTGCGCGAGCTGGGCCACGTGCCGGACGTCGACGTGATCGTGTACCCGGAGGACTTCGACTTCGACGAGGGGTCGATGGCCGCCATCCACTCCTCGAACCAGACCAAGCAGGTGGTCAAGACCCTCACCGACTGGACCCTGAAGGAGCCGGAGGACCTGACGGCGAGCCGTCGGATCCACCTGCACTTCCTGCAGCGGCCGGTCGAGGTGCTGGGGGAGGGCGGCCACGTCGTCGGCCTCCGCACCGAGCGCACGGCGCTGAACGGCGACGGCAACGTCACCGGTACCGGACGCACCACGGACTGGCCCGTGCAGGCCGTCTACCGGGCGGTCGGCTACTTCGGGTCGCCGCTGCCGGAGCTGCCGTTCGACGAGGTCGGCGGGGTGATCCCCAACCGCGAGGGTCGGGTGGTGGACGACGGCGGCGACCCGCTGGCGGGCCTGTACACCACCGGCTGGATCAAGCGGGGTCCCGTCGGCCTGATCGGGCACACCAAGTCGGACGCGACGGAGACCATCGCGCACCTGCGCGAGGACGCCGAGGCGGGGCTGCTGCCGCCCGCGACGGAACGGGACCCGCAGGCCGTCACCAAGCTGCTCGACGAGCGCGGTGTCGATGCGATCGAGTGGTCCGGGTGGCAGCTGCTGGACGCGTACGAGCGGGCGCTCGGCGAGGTGCAGGGGCGCGAGCGCGTCAAGGTGGTCCCGCGCGAGGAGATGGTGGACGTGTCGTTGGGCCGCCGCGGCTGACCCTGCAGGAGCCCTCGAGGCGTCCCGGGAACGCCCCGAGCGGAGCGGGCGTTGTCACGCTCAGGACGCCGGTACGCGTCGGCCCGCAGGGGCCGCCCGGCGCCGTGCACGGATCAGGAGCTCGACACGACCATGAGTCATCGGCACTTCAACGGTCTGAAGACCACCGCGCTGTTCGGCGGCATGTGGGCGCTGCTGCTC
>NCKG01000013.1:0-16889 GCA_002279095.1 Cellulomonas sp. 14-74-6 | reverse complement strand
CGCGACGGCCTGCGGGTCGGCGCGCACGTAGCCCGCCGCCTCCAGCAGGCCGGACAGGTGCTCGGAGTCGTGCACGTTCATCTGGCAGCCGAGGGTCTTGACGAGATAGGTGCGTGCGGCCGGCTCGGCCGTCGGGGTCGTGGACATCGCGGACCAGGGTACGACGGGGCCGCGGTCAGCCCGCCGTCGCGCTGGCGCGCAGCTCCCGGACCACCGTCACCTTGACCTCACCCGGGTACGTCAGGTCCTGCTCGATCTGCTTCGCGATCGCGGTCGCCAGGCCGGGCAACGCGGTGTCGTCCACCTCGGACGGTTCGACGACGACGCGCACCTCACGACCGGCAGCCATCGCCAGCGCCCGACGGACCCCCGGGTGCGCGGCCACCAGGGCCTCGAGCCGGTCCATCCGCTCGACGTACTGGTCGAGCTCCTCACGACGAGCTCCCGGACGCGCGGCCGAGATGGCGTCCGCCGCCTGGACCAGCACGGCCTCCACCGTGGTCGGCGGCACCTCGTCGTGGTGCGCGGCGATGGTGTTGACCACCGCCTCGCCCTCCCCGCAGCGGCGGGCCAGGTCGGCGCCGACGAGCGCGTGCGTGCCGGGCACCTCGGCGGTCAGCGCCTTGCCCACGTCGTGCAGCAGCGCGCCACGGCGCGCCACCTCGACGTCGGCGCCGACCTCCGCGGCGATCGCTGCCGCCAGCTGGGCGCACTCGACCAGGTGCTCCAGGACCGTCTGCCCGTACGAGGTGCGCAGCCGCAGGCGCCCCAGCGTGGCCACCAGGTCGGGGTGCAGGCCGCGCACCCCCGCACGCTCGGCGGCCTCACCACCGGCCGCCTCCGACCGTTCGTCGGCGCCCGCCAGCGCCTCGGCGTACGCCGCCTCGATCCGCTGCGGATGGATCCGGCCGTCGGCCATCAGCGCCTCGAGCGTCACCTGTGCCACCTCGCGCCGGCCGGCATCGAAGCACGACAGGACGACGGCACCCGGCACGTCGTCGACCAGGACGTTCACGCCCGTCAGCGCCTCGAAGGAGCGGATGTTGCGCCCTTCCTTGCCGATGATCCGGCCCTTCATGTCGTCCGAGGGCAGCGGCAGCACGGTGATCGCCGCCTGCGAGCTGGTCGGCACCGCCAGCCGCTGCACGGCCGTGGTCACCACTCGTCGCGCCTTCGCCTCGGCGGTGCGGCGAGCGCTCGCCTCGGCGCGGCGCACCGCTGCGGCCGCCTCGTGGAGTGCCTCGTCCGTCACGCGGCGCACGATCTCGGCCCGCGCCTCCTCCTCCGTCAGGCCGGACGCCGCCTCGAGCTCGGCTCGCGCCTGCTGCTGCGCCTCTGCCAGACGGCGTGCGACGGTCCGTTCCGCATCGGCCATCGTCCGCGCGGCCGCACGCTCGGCCGCGTCCACCGCTCTCGCCGACGTCCGCTCCTCCGCGTCGAGCCGGTCGGCCCGTTCCCTCAGGGCGCGCTGGAGCCCGTCGAGCTCCTCCCGGTCACGTCCGACCGCCTCCTCGCGCTCTGTGACGCGGCGTTCACGCCGCTCCGCGTCGGCCAGCTGGGCCCGCGCCTCGTCCTTCATCCGGACGACGTCCTCGCGGGCACCGCGACGGACCGCGTCGGCCTCCCGACGAGCCAGCCGAACCAGCAGGAGCGCCACCAGGCACGCGCCGAGCAGTCCGACGACCGTGACGATCGAGGGGACGTCCACCCAAGCCTCCCAGCTGGTCCTCCGACGCCGGCACCGGCGGTGCCGGGCACCGGGCGCCGGCCCGGCACTCGGGGCAGTGCCACATTGTCACGCACCGGCGCTGCCCTCGGGCGACGTGCCGACCCGCTGAGCAGGGCGAACCTTCCGGGCGTGCTCACTGGCCGACCGCCGATCGAGCGCCGTGGGACTGTTCGCTGCGCGGGGCCGCCCGGCCCGTCAGACGTCGGTGCCGAGCCCGTCCTCGTCGACACCTGGGTCCGCACCCTCGTCGGCGAGTGCGTCGCGGACCAGCCGCGCCACGAGCCCGGGCGGGTACCCCTTGCGGCCGAGGGTGCCGTACGTGCGCCGGATGCGCGTCTGGCGATCCAGGCCCCGGGTGGCCGCCAGCTTGCGGACGACGAGCGCGCGGGCGGCCGTCTCCTCGTCCTCGTCGCCGACCTCCTCCAGCGCAACGGCGGCCGTCACCGGGTCGACGCCCTTGCGACGCAGTTCGTTCGCGAGCGCCGTGCGCGACAGGCCCCGCTCGGCGTGCCGCGTGCGCACCAACGAGCCGGCGTACGCGGCGTCGTCCACGAGCCCCACCTCGGTGAAGCGGTCGAGCACGCGCTCCGCGACGATCACCGGGACGTCCCGCCGCGCCATCGCCTCGGCGAGCTGGGCCCGGCTCCGCGGTGCGGCGGTCAGCAGCCGCAGGGCGATGGCGCGGGCGACCTCCTCAGGGTCCGGCTCCCGGTCCACCGCCGCCGCGCCCGCCTCAGGTGGTTCCGAGGCGGGCCGACGGCGGCGTGCGTCCCGCATGCTCAGAAGTCCACCGGCGCGCTCTCGGCCGGGTTGTCCACACGCGCCCCGACGCCGAGCTTCTCCTTGATCTTCTTCTCGATCTCGGCCGCAAGGTCGGGGTTGTCCCGGAGGAAGGACCGGGCGTTCTCCTTGCCCTGGCCCAGCTGGTCGCCCTCGTACGTGAACCACGAGCCGGACTTCCGGATGAACCCGTGCTCGACGCCCATGTCGATCAGGCCGCCCTCGCGGGAGATGCCGACGCCGTAGAGGATGTCGAACTCGGCCTGCTTGAACGGCGGCGCCATCTTGTTCTTGACGATCTTCACGCGGGTGCGGTTGCCCACCGCGTCCGAGCCCTCCTTGAGGGTCTCGATCCGGCGGATGTCCATGCGCACCGACGCGTAGAACTTCAGCGCCTTGCCTCCGGTCGTGGTCTCCGGGCTGCCGAAGAACACACCGATCTTCTCGCGGAGCTGGTTGATGAAGATCGCCGTCGTCCCGGAGGAGTTCAGGGCGCCGGTGATCTTCCGGAGGGCCTGGGACATCAGACGGGCCTGGAGGCCGACGTGGCTGTCCCCCATCTCGCCCTCGATCTCGGCCTTGGGCACCAGGGCCGCGACCGAGTCGACCACGACGATGTCGATCGCGCCGGAGCGGATCAGCATGTCCATGATCTCGAGCGCCTGCTCGCCGGTGTCCGGCTGCGAGACCAGGAGGGCGTCGGTGTCGACGCCGAGCTTCTTGGCGTACTCCGGGTCGAGCGCGTGCTCGGCGTCGATGAACGCCGCGATGCCGCCGGCACGCTGCGCGTTCGCGACGGCGTGCAGTGCGACGGTCGTCTTGCCGGAGGACTCCGGGCCGTAGATCTCCACCACGCGGCCACGCGGGAGGCCACCGATCCCGAGCGCCACGTCCAGCGCGATCGACCCGGTGGGGATCACCTCGACGGGGGCACGCCCCTCGTCGCCGAGGCGCATGATCGACCCCTTGCCGAACTGGCGGTCGATCTGGCTGAGGGCGGCCTCGAGGGCCTTCTCACGGTCCTGCGGTGCGGGCATGGGTCCCACCTCGTCGTCTCGAGCAGCGTGCGCTGCGCCTGCGGGGGCTGGTCTTCGTCGTGGGCGACCGTATGTCCGACCACCGACACGGCCGTCGAGACCCCCACCTCCCGTCGCGGCAGGCGTGCCGGACGGGCTGAGGGCGGGTCGACGGGTGATCGCCCGCAGACAACCTACCCGAACAGGTGTTCGACGCCGGGCGACACGCCGGTCACCGTACGGCGTGCATCGACGCGGCCGCGGCTACCGCATGCCGACCGTGCGCACGGCCACCTGCTGCCCCGGCTCGAGGACGTGAGCACGGCACCCCGGTGCCTCGCGCTCCACGGCCGAGGCGAAGGCCGCACCGGCCCGGTCCATCCAGCCGGGAGGGAGCCTCCGCGACACGGGGGCGTGCAGCGTCCCCCAGTGCACCGGCACAGCGTGCCGGGCGCCGACGAGGGCGCAGACCCGCGCCGCCTGGACCGGGTCCATGTGCCCTCCGGACAACCGCGGCCCCCACCCGCCCACCGGCACCAGCGCGAGGTCGATCGGGCCGCCGGCGAGCTCCGGCAGCCGTGCCATCTCCGGGTACGGCTCCGTGTCACCGGGGAACCACACGCGCAGCCCGCCGGCCACCAGCACGAACCCGTTGGCCGCGTTCGGACGGTGCGGCATCGGGCGGTCCCCGTGCACGGCAGGCACCGCGCACACCCCCACGCCGGCTCCCGGTGCCGCGCCGCGCGCGTGCGACCCGCGAGGGCCGACGCTCAGCCAGACGCCCTCCGCGAGGCCGAGGGCACCGCGGACCTCGTGGTCACGCAGCCAGTGCGCGTTGGCCGGCGCCGTGAGCACCGGGACGTCGTCGAGCAGGTGCAGGGAACCGAGCTCGGCATGGTCGTGGTGCAGGTGCGACAGGAGCACGACATCGGCTCCGGACCACACCGCCGGTGCCGGCGCGGCGCCACGTCGTCGCAGCAGGCCGGCGTGGCGCCGCAGCAGGGGGTCCGTCAGCACGCGCACCCCCGCGACGTCCAGCACCGCGCTGGCGTGCCCGAGCCACGTGATGCGGACGACCCCGGCTCCCGGCGGGCTCGTCGAGCGTCCCGACCGCGTCATCGACGAACCCCTGCGGACCGCGCCCACCTCATGAGATGAGCGTGCACCAGCTCGGCGCCGACCAGCACCCGGCGGCCGGCGACGTCCGTCCGGTCGCTCTCGTCGACCGCCCACTCCGCCGGGTGCAGCAGGAACGGCCAGGACTGTGCGCCACCCAGGCCGCCGTGCGAGCCGACCTGACCCTCGAACGCGTGCACGTGACCGGAGGAGGTCACCGCCGACACGACCATCAGGTCACCGGTGCACGGCAGCCGCCCGGCCCGTGCCAGGTCCTCGGCGGCACGCGGTCCGAGGCCGAGCACCGGGTCCGTGCCGTCGACCAGGGCCGACGAGCCGGCCCGCACGGGCTCGAGCAGCCGGACGCCCGCCTCCCCGACCGCCACCAGCCCGCGGTCGCGGGTGTCCATCACCACGACGCCGACACCAGGGCGGCCGGCCAGACCGGCGACGAGGCCCGGGTGGAGCTCCTGCAGGTCCTCGAGCGTCAGACGGGCACGGTGCCGCGGGAACCAGACCAGGCCGAGGTTCCCCGACCCGGTGACGACGACCTCGGGCGGACCGGCGCTCGACGCCGACGTGACGGCCTCCCGGTCGGGCCCCGCGACGGCGCCGCCCCGACGCGGCGGCCCGACCAGACGCGTCAGCAGCATCGTCAGCGGCCCGAAGTCCTCGCCGCCGGCGCTCGTCACACCGGGTGCGTCAGGCTCCGCCATCAGCTCGCGCACCGTGTCGAGCAACGACCGCCCCTCGACCTGCTCGTAGGTCGCCCCGAGGGACTGGCCGTGGTCCGACAGGACCACGACGCGGTACCGCCGCGGCGCCCACGCCAGCACGCGCTCGAGCGTGCCGAGCACGCCGTCCAGCCCCTCGAGGGCGCGCAACGCCTCGGGCCTGGTCGGGCCGGCGTGGTGGGCGACCTCGTCGTAGTCGACGAGGTCGACGAAGACGGTCGGCACACCCCGCGCCAGCACCTCGGCGACGATCGAGGTGATCAGGTCTCGCAGCAGCACGTTGGTCAGCGCGCGGAGCGGGACGTACCAGCCGCCGCGGGACACTCGGGGACGGACGCCGTGCTCCCGCTGGCGGCGCGCCTGGTAGAGCTCCTTGGCCATCTCCCCGAGCGTGACGGTCAGTGCTCTGACCAGCACGAACGGCGAGGTGAAGAACCGGAGGTAGCCCTGGCCGGGCCCGAGGCCACGCCGTCGACCGGTCCGGCTCATCACCAGGAAGCCGGTCGGGGCGGCGCCCGAGAACATCGTCGAGACCGCGACGCCCCCGTCCGCCAGCAGGCCGTCGCGCCCGCCCAGCCCGGCCTCGATGGCCGCGGCGTCCGCGGGATGGTTGGCGACGACGAGCCGGCCGAGCTCCCGGTCCCACCACCGGAACGCCGGGATCGTGCTCGAGTCGCCGTACAGCAGGCCGGCCTGGCTCGCCGGGGTGGTCGCCGGCAGCCGCGCCCACCACGGCTCGAGCCGGTGCGAGCCGTCGACGACCCACCGCTGCATCGTCGGCGCGAGGCCCGCCTCCATCGCCTGCTCCAGCACCGGGGCGGCGACACCGTCCAGCTGGACGACGAGCAGACCGGCGGGCCGGTCGGGGTCGTCCGCGGGACGACCCGCCGCCCCCGCGGCGCGACGGGCACGCCGCACCACCCCGTCGACGACGTAGCCGTTGCCCGGTCCGGCCCACAGCCACCGCCCGGCGGCCATCACGAGCCCCGTGAGCACGAGCACCTGCACGACCGACCAGCCCGACTCGGCGTGCATGCCCGGCACGTACGCGAGCGCGGCCCACGCCACGGCCAGCTGCGCGGCGATCCCGGCGAGCAGCGCGGCGCCGGCACCGCCGAACCTGGCCATCGGCCGCAGCAGCGGTGCGACGACGAGGGCACCCACGCCGACCGCCACCGCCGTCAGCAGCACCGCGAGGGGCGAGGAGGTCCGCACGCCCGAGACGACGGCGATGGCGGCCGCGAGCCCGACCGTCGTGGTGGCGAGGGATACGCCGGCGTCCGCCACGTCGGCCGGGGTGGGCCACCAGGCCGGTCGACGACGGCCGGCCGGGTTCACCCGCGTGCGCGGCGCGGCGGGGCGGGGCGACGCCGGTCCGCACCCCAGCGGCGCGCCTCGGGCACGTCGAGCTCGTCGCACAGGGCGTGCCAGACCTCACGGGGCTCCACGCCCTCGTCCAGCGCCTGGGCGCCCGTCCGGTCACCGAGCTCACCGAGTCGCAGCTCGCTGACCAGCACGCGACCGTGGGCGCGGCCCAGCACCTCGTCGACAAGGTCCCAGAACTCGCGGTACCGCACGGCCTCAGCCTGCCACCCGCCGGGCGCACGTGTCGGCGGCCCCCGTCATGATGGGCGCGTGGTGCTGGACCGCTTCTCCGAGCCGACCCGTGCGTGGTTCACGGGCGCGTTCGCCGAGCCCACACCGGCGCAGCTCGGTGCCTGGGACGCCGTCTCGGGCGGTCAGCACGCACTCGTCGTCGCGCCTACCGGTTCCGGCAAGACGCTCGCGGCGTTCCTGTGGGCGCTCGACGGCCTGCTGACCGCCGACCCGCCGGCGGACCCCGTCGAGCGGTGCCGGGTGCTGTACGTCTCGCCGCTGAAGGCCCTCGCGGCGGACGTCGAGCGGAACCTGCGCTCACCGCTCGTCGGCATCCGTCAGGCGGCGACGAGGCTCGGTCGCGTCCTGCCGGAGGTCGCGGTCGGCACCCGCACCGGGGACACGCCGCCGGAGGAGCGGCGCTCGTTCGCCCGGCGGCCGCCGGACATCCTGATCACCACGCCGGAGTCGCTGTACCTGATCCTGACCTCGGCCGCGCGGGCCGGGCTCGCCGGCGTTCGGACGGTCATCGTCGACGAGATCCATGCGGTGGCCGGGACGAAGCGCGGCGCACACCTCGCGCTGTCCTTGGAACGGCTCGACGCGCTGCTGGACCGGCCCGACGGCCCCGGCCCTGCCCAGCGGGTCGGGCTGTCCGCCACCGTCCGCCCCGTCGAGGCGGTCTCGGCGTTCCTCGCCGGGGCGAGGTCGCTCGACGAGGGCGGGCGTCGGGTGGTGACCGTGCAGCCGCCGTCGGTCAAGCGCATCGAGGTCGACGTCGTGGTGCCGGTCCCCGACCTCGCGGAGCTCGCGGCGGCGCCGGTCCGCGACACCGGGCCCGCGAGCGGCTCGGGGGGGCCCCGGGACGAGCTCGGGGGCGAGCTGGTGGGCAACCGCTTCGGTGGCGACCCGGTGCCGCGCGCGTCGATCTGGCCGCACGTGGAGGAGCGTGTGGTGGACCTGGTCGCGGCGCACCGGTCCACGCTGGTGTTCACCAACTCGCGCCGTGGCGCCGAGCGGCTGACCGCCCGCATCAACGAGGTGTGGGCGGAGCGCGCGGGTGCGCCGGTCGGTGCGCCCGGTGCGCTGCAGCCGGCCTCGGTGCCGGGTCAGTCCGGGACCTCCGCCGGGGTGGACACGCGCGACGCCACGACGATCCTGGCGCGGGCGCACCACGGATCGATGAGCCGTGCCGAGCGGACCCGGACGGAGTCGGAGCTCAAGGCCGGTGTGCTGCCGGCGGTGGTCGCCACCAGCTCGCTGGAGCTCGGCATCGACATGGGCGCCGTCGACCTGGTGGTGCAGGTCGGCTCGCCGCCGTCGGTGGCCAGCGGGCTGCAGCGGGTCGGCCGTGCGGGCCACCAGGTGGGGGCGGTGTCGCACGGCGTCGTATTCCCCACCTTCCGGGGCGAGCTGGTGCCGGCGGCGGTGACGGCTGAGCGGATGCGGTCGGGCCAGCTCGAGGCGCTGTCCGTCCCGACCAACCCCCTGGACGTGCTCGCGCAGCAGGTCGTGGCGATGGTCGCCGTCGAGGACTGGCCGGTGGACGAGCTCGCCCGGCTGGTCCGACGGTCGGCGCCGTTCACCGGGCTCGGCGACGCGACGCTGCGGGCGGTGCTCGACATGTTGGCCGGTCGCTACCCGAGCGAGGAGTTCGCCGAGCTGCGGCCACGTCTGGTGTGGGACCGCGTCCGCGACGTGCTGACCGCACGACCAGGCGCGCTGCGGCTCGCGGTCACCAGCGGCGGCACGATCCCCGACCGCGGGCTGTTCGGCGTGTTCCTGGCCGACGGCTCGACGAGCGCCGAGGTGCCCGTCGACGCCGAGCGCACCGGCGGTCGGCTACGTGGGGGCAAGCGCGTCGGAGAGCTGGACGAGGAGATGGTGTACGAGTCGCGTGTCGGCGACACGTTCACCCTGGGGTCCAGCACGTGGCGGATCGAGGACATCACCCCGGACCGGGTCGTCGTCACGCCGGCGCCAGGGCTGCCCGGCAGGCTGCCGTTCTGGAAGGGCGACTCTCCCGGCCGGCCGGCCGAGCTCGGGCGGGCCATGGGAGCGTGGCTCCGCGAGGTGCTGGCGCTGCCGGCTTCGGGTGCACGGGCCCGCGTCGAGGGCGCGGGGCTGGACCCGTGGGCCGCGGACAACCTCGTGGCCTACCTGCAGGAGCAGCGCGAGGCGACGGGCGAGGTGCCGAGCGACGCCGTGCTGGTGCTCGAGCGGTTCCGCGACGAGCTCGGCGACTGGCGCATCGTGCTGCACTCACCCTACGGCGCACGCGTGCACGCGCCCTGGGCGGTGGTGCTGGGAGCCCGCCTGCGCGAGCGGTACGGCGTCGACGCGGCCGTGATGCACGCCGACGACGGCATCGTGCTGCGACTCCCGGACCTCGTCGACATCGGCCTGGACGACCCGGTCGACCGACCGGTCGGCGACGCACCCGCCATCGGGCTGGACGACCTGCTCCTGGAGCCGGACGAGGTGGTCGACTCCGTGCGTGCGGAGCTGGGTGGCTCCGCGCTGTTCGGCGCCCGGTTCCGGGAGGCTGCCGGCCGCGCGCTGCTGCTGCCGCGCCGGCGGCCGGACCGGCGGCAGCCGCTGTGGCAGCAGCGGCACCGCGCGGCGCAGCTGCTGTCCGTCGCGGCGCAGTACCCCGACTTCCCGATCCTGCTGGAGGCGGTGCGCGAGTGCCTCCAGGACGACTTCGACACCACAGCGCTCGCCGACCTCATGCGCGACGTCCAGGCCGGACGCGTCCGCGTCCTCGAGGTCACCACGCCGCACCCGTCGCCCTTCGCCCAGTCGCTGATGTTCGGGTACACGGCCCAGTTCCTGTACGACGGGGACGCCCCGCTCGCCGAGCGCCGGGCAGCGGCGCTCACCCTGGACCCGACCCTGCTGGCCGAGCTTCTGGGCTCGGGCGGACAGTCGCAGCTCGCCGACCTGCTGGACCCGGAGGCGGTCGAGCGGACCGAGGCCGAGCTGGCCGCCCTGGCGCCGGATCGTCAGGCCACGACCCTCGAGCAGCTCGCCGACGTGCTGCGCCGCCTGGGCCCCTTGCCGCTCGACGAGGTCCGGGTCCGTATCCAGCCGGAGCTCCGCGAGCAGGCCTCCGACTGGCTCGGCGAGCTCGAGAGGGCACGGCGGGTGATCCGCGTGCGAATCGGCGGCCTGCCGGCCGACAGCGCGGAGCAGTGGGCCGCCGTCGAGGACGCGGGGCGGCTGCGCGACGCGCTCGGCGTCGCCCTGCCCGTCGGCGTGCCCGAGGTGTTCACCGAGGTGCTGCCGGACCCCCTCGGCGACCTGCTGCGCAGGCACGCCCGCACCCACGGGCCGTTCCCGGCGGTCCAGGCGGCCGCGCGGTTCGGTCTCGGCGTCGCCGTGGTGACCGAGGCGCTGCGGCGCCTTGAGGGCCGCGGGGTGCTGGTGCAGGGCCGACTGCGACCGGAGGTTCTGGGCGGTACCGGCGACGAGTTCTGCGACGCCGAGGTGCTGCGGACGTTGCGGCGCCGCTCGCTCGCCTCGCTCCGCGCCGCGGTCGAGCCGGTCCCCCCGCAGGCGCTCGGCGTGTTCCTGCCGCGGTGGCAGGGGGTGCTGCCGGCGGGAGGAGGCTCGCGGAGCTCGGCGAGCGGTGCGCTGCAGGGCGTCGACGGCGTCGCGCGGGCCGTGGAGCAGCTCGCGGGTGCCGTGGTGCCGGCATCGGCGCTCGAGACGTGGGTGCTGCCCGCCCGCGTCCGGGACTACCGACCTGCGATGCTCGACGAGCTGCTCGCCGCCGGTGAGGTGGTGTGGGCGGGGCACGGAGCGCTCGCGGGGCACGACGGGCTGGTGTCTCTGCACCCCGCCGCGGTCGCGGACCTGACGCTGCCCGCGCTGCCGGACGGCTCCACCGGCCCGACGGACGCGGCGGCGGTCCACCTGCGACGTCATGTGCTGGACGCGCTCAGCGGTGGTGGCGCGTGGTTCCTCGGTGCGATCGCGCAGCGCGTCCGCTCCGCGGTGGCGGACGACGACGCCTGGTCCGGCGACGCCGTCCCGTCCCAGGCGCAGGTCGCCGACGCGCTGTGGGACCTGGTGTGGTCAGGCCGGGTGACCAACGACAGCCTGGCGCCGTTGCGGGCCTGGCTGGGCACCGGCAGCACGGCTCATCGGGTGCGGCCCGCGACGCCGCGAGGGCGGGCGCTGCGACCGCGGCTGGGTCTGCGGGCGGCTGCCCGGCTGGGGTCGACCGCGGGCGCGTGGGCCGGTGCGGACGACGGCGCGGGTGCCGCGGTCGGACCGCACGCAGGTGGCCGGTGGTCGCTCCTGCCGCCTCGCGAGACGGATCCGACCCTGCGCGCGCATGCGCTCGCCGCTCAGCTGCTCGACCGTCACGGCGTGCTGACCAGGGCTGTCGCCGCCTCGGAGGGCCTGAGCGGGCAGTTCGGGGACGTCTACCGGGTGCTGGGCGCGTTCGAGCAGGGTGGACAGGTGCGCCGCGGGTACTTCGTCGAGCACCTCGGGGGGTCCCAGTTCGCGTTGCCAGGAGCGGTGGACCGGCTCCGCACCGATGCGCAGGTCGTCGATCAGGCTGCCGAGCGGGCCCGCCGACGTGACGAGGGCGACGTGGTCACAGGGCCCGCTCTCCCCTGGCAGCTCGCCGGGGGCGGACGCGACACGGTGGACGGCGGCTCACCCGAGGTCGTCGTCGTCCTGGCCGCGACGGATCCGGCGAACCCGTACGGTGCGGCGCTGGGCTGGCCCGAGGGCCCGTCGCGGCCCACCGAGGAGGGCAGCGGTCGGCACCGCCCCGGACGGAAGGCCGGGGCGCTGGTCGTCCTCGTCGACGGCGCCCTGACGCTCTACGTCGAGCGCGGGGGCCGAACCACGCTGACGTTCACGGAGGACCCGGTTGTGCTCGGCACGGCGGCGGCGGCGCTCGCCGAGGCGGCGCGCTCCGGACGTACCGGCCGGTTGACCATCGGCCGGGTCGACGGCGTCGAGGTGCTCGGAGGAGCGCTGCACAGCCCGTTGGGCAACGCATTGGTGGGCGCCGGCTTCACCCCGACTCCACGTGGCCTGCGACTGAGGGCCGACTCATGACCTGCGGGCGTCGCCGTGCCCGAGGGTGACGTGCTGCGGCGGACGGCCGCCTTGCTCGATCGCGCGCTGGCCGGCCATGTCCTCGTCCGCACGGAGCTGCGCTGGCCCGGCGTCGGCGGCCTCGACCTGACCGGGCGGACCGTCCTCGGCACCGTCGCCTACGGCAAGCACCTGCTGACCCGTCTCGACGACGGCACCACGGTGCACACGCACCTGCGCATGGACGGTTCGTGGCGGGTGTGGCCCACCGGCTCGAGCCGCGCCGCCGCACGCTCCCCCGACGTCCGCGCGGTCCTGGGCGCGGAGCACACCACGGCGGTCGGCTACCTGCTGGGGATGCTCGACGTGCTCCGCACCCGGGACGAGCAGGCGGTGGTCGGCCACCTCGGGCCGGACATCCTCGCGGACACGGTCGACGCCCCGGAGCTGCTGCGCCGGTGGAGCGCCGCGGGCGGGCGTCCTGCCGCAGAGGTGCTGCTCGACCAGCGCGTCGTGGCCGGGGTCGGCACGATCTTCATGGCCGAGTCGCTGTTCGCCGATCGCGTGTGGCCCTGGACGCCCGCCGACGAGGTGCCCGACCCGGGACACCTGCTCGCCGTGGCACGTCGGCTCATGCAGCGGTCGGTCGCAGCGGGACGGCCGGACGAGCGTGTGCACGGGCGCGCGGGCAGACCGTGCACCCGTTGCGGTGGTCCCATCGCGGTGGGCACCGCCGGGCAACCACCGCTGCAGCGGGCGGTCTTCTGGTGCCCGCGCTGCCAGGCGCAGCCGGCAGCGGCCGGTTGAGGCCTGCAGGCACGACGGAGGGCCGCGACCCTCAGGTGCACGGCCCTCCGCACGTCACAGGCTGGGCAGCTCAGCCGACGGGCGCCAGCTCTCCACGCGACGACTCCCAGGTCCGCCCGTCCCAGGAGCGGCCGGCGACGGCGGCCGCCAGGTCCACCGGGACGGTGTCCGGGATGAGCAGGCCCTCGGCGACCGCGATCCGGTCGCTGACCTCTCGCAGCACCAGCGACATCGGCACGTCCAGCGCGTCGCAGATGCTCGAGAGCAGCTCCGACGACGCTTCCTTCTGCCCCCGCTCGACCTCGCTGAGGTAGCCGAGCGACACCCGAGCAGCGGACGACACCTCACGCAGGGTGCGGCCCTGGCGCTGCCGTGCGTCCCGCAGCACGTCGCCGATCTCACGACGTAGAACGACCATCCGGGCTCCCCCCTTCGCATCACGCTGCTTGTGCTGCGAAGGGCTCCCCGTGAACGGGCCAACCCCCACGGCACCCGGCCGAACCTCGGCCGGAAGGCTTCCACCGTACCTTGCGGCACCCGCATGCGCGCCGCCGCGTCCGAGCGGACGATCGATCATCACGGTGGCTGCAACGCCGTCGGTACCCGGCGTGTTCCCTCACGACGGCGCCGGCACGCGCACCGACGGGAACAGAGCCCCCCGTCAGACGGCAGGCGCGGCCGCCTCCTCCAGTGCGAGCCGCAGCACGGCGTCGACCGCGCCGACCCGCACCTGCGCCCTGTCGCCGCTGAGCCGCAGCGACCGGACCCGCGCGCCCGCCGCCGTCGCGACTGCGACGTGGACCGTCCCCGGCGGGAAGCCGTCCTGACCCTCCGGCCCCGCGACGCCCGTGGTGGCGAGGCCGAGATCGGCACCGAGCCGCTCGCGCACGCCGCGCGCCATCGCGCGGGCGACGTCCGGGTCCACGGCACCACGCTGCGCAAGCAGCTCGTGGTCGACGCCGAGCAGCGTCGCCTTCAGATCGGTCGCGTAGGCCACCACGCCGCCACGGAGCACCGCCGAGGCCCCCGGCACGTCGACGAGCGCGGAGCACACCGCTCCGCCCGTGAGCGACTCCGCCACGGCGACCGTCCACCCGCGACGACCGGCGGCCGCGAGCAGCCCGCGCGCCACCGCGACCAGGTCGTCGTGCGTCATGCCTACCGCACTCCGGCCGGCCCCGGACGCGCCGCCCGTCGGATCCGCCAGGCGTCCCGCAGGTAGTCCAGACCCGTGACCACGGTGACCAGCACAGCCGCTGCCATCACGACCCCAGCGACCACGGCGACGAAGTCCGGCAGGTGGTGCAGCGGCAGGAGGTAGAGGCCGAGCGCGACGGACTGCAGCACGGTCTTGAGCTTGCCGCCGCGCGACGCGGGCAGCACGACGTACCGCAGCAGGAAGAACCGCATCACCGTGATGCCGACCTCGCGCACCAGGATCACCACGGTGACCCACCACGACAGCTCGCCTAGCAGGCTCAGCCCGATCAGGGCCATGCCCATCAGCAGCTTGTCGGCGATGGGGTCCAGCAGCTTGCCGAGGTCGGTGACCAGGGAGAAGCGGCGCGCGATCCAGCCGTCCACCCGGTCCGTGAGCGCGGCCAGGACGAAGACCGCCAGCGCGGCCAGCCGCACGCCGACCTGCGGCCCGTGGTCCCACAGCAGCAGGATGCCGAAGACGGGGACCACGAGGATGCGCAGCGCCGTGAACCCGTTCGCCACGTTCCACGGCGAAGGAGCAGCTGCGTCGACCACCGCATCAGCCTAGAGGCGCTCGGCGGCGCAGCCGCGCAGCCGCCACCGCAGCGCGGGACTCACGGCAGCGGCTGCGCCCCGCCGTACAACCAGCCCTGCCCGTACCGCCAGCCGTTCGCCTGCAGGAACCTCGACTGCTCGGTGTGCTCGATGCCCTCGGCGATGGTCACCATCGCGAGCTCCCGCGCAAGCGCTCCCAGGGCCCGCGCCACCCGGCCGGCGGTCGGGTCCGTCGGGATGCCGGCGGTGAACGACATGTCGAGCTTCACGCCCGACACGGGCAGGTCCCGCAGGTAGGACAGCGGCGAGACGCCGGTGCCGAAGTCGTCCAGGAGGACGGGCACACCCGCGGCCGACAGCTGCGTCAGCTCGTGCCGGATCCGCGTGCTCGACGCGACGAGCGACGACTCGGTCAGCTCGACGACCAGCCGCCCGGCGGTCACGCGGTGCCGCGACAGCTCGGACAGCAGCGTCGTCGCGAAATGCCCGTCGCCCAGCTGGTCCGCGGAGACGTTCACGGACACCCACGGCCCGTCGGCACCCGAACGGGCGAGCAGCTCCACGGCACGGGTCGCGACGAGCGCACCGAGCGCCCCGAGGATCCCCGCCTCCTGGGCGTAGCCGAGGAACGTGCCCGGCAGCAGCAGCCCGCGGCGCGGGTGCTGCCAGCGGACCAGCGCCTCGTAACCGACCACCCTGACGTCCGCCAGGTCGACGATCGGCTGGTAGTGCACCACCAGCTCGTCGTTCTCCACCGCGTCGGCCAGCTCGCGCAGCATCCCCGTCGGTGATGCGACCGCCATCGACGGGTCGTAGACCTCGGTGCGCGAGCGTCCACCGGCCTTCGCGCGGTAGAGCGCGGCATCCGCCGCGGCGAGCAGAGCCGGCGCCCCGCCCTCGTCCGGCACGTCGGGGTCCAACGTCGCGATGCCCACGCTGGCCGCCACGGTCAGCCGGCGGCGGGCGATGCGGACCGGCTCCCGCAGCCCCGCGTGCACCGCGGCGGCCACCTCGAACACCGCCTTGGCGGCGTTCTCGTCCTGCACCACCACCACGAACTCGTCACCCCCGAGGCGGGCGACGGTCCCCCGCCGGTTGCTCGCGGCGCGCAGCACACCGGCGACGTGCACCAGCACCTCGTCGCCCGCTGCGTGCCCGTGCCGGTCGTTGATCTGCTTGAACCCGTCCAGGTCGCAGGCGAGCACGGCGACCCGGCCGGCCGCCCCCGGCTGCTCCAGGACGGTCTGCAGCACCTCCTGCAGCAGCGTCCGGTTGGCGAGGCCCGTCAGCGGGTCGTGCATGGCCCGATGGGTGAGCATCTCGGCCTTGAGCTTGGACTCCGTCGTGTCCCGCACCTGGACGACGAAGTGGTCGGGACTGCCGTCGTCGTCGCGGACCAGTCCGACGTCGAGGACCACCCAGACCAGGTGACCGTCGGCCCGGCGGTACCGCTTCTCCAGCGAGAAGCGGTGGTCCTCCCCCACCAGCAGCCGATGGATGTGGCCCTGCTCGGTGTCCCGGTCCTCGGGGGCCGACAGGTCCGCCATCGGGTAGCCACTCAGCGCCCGCACGTGCGTGCCGAGCAGCTCGGCGAAGGCCGAGTTCGCCTCGATGATCTGCCAGTCCAGGTCGACGAGCGCCATGCCGATCGGCGCGTTCTCCATGGCGACCCGGAACTGCTTCTCGCTGCGCGAGAGAGCGTTCTCCACCTCGTGGCGTCCGGTGACGTCCACCAGCGTGGTCAGCACCGCCGGGGCGTCGCCGTCGCCGTGCGGCACCACCCGGCCCGCGACCTGCACCAGCCGCACCGGTGCCGATGCCATGCCCGGCACCGTCACTCCGACGACCAGCGGCGTGTCCCCGGGACGCGTGCCGACGCTGAGCACCGCCGTGGGGTTCATCGCCATGCCGCGCTCGCTGATCATCACCACCGGCAGGTCGCCCACCGGCCGCCCGACGGGCTGCGCCGGGTCGACGCGCAGGATGTCCGCCGCCCGCTCGGAGATGTCCAGCACCTGCGACGACAGCGACTGCACCAGCACGCCCTCGCGCGTCACGGACTGCAGCGCGTCGTACCGGTTCCTCAGCTCACGGGAGAGGGCGAGAGCCTGCTCGACCCGCCGCACCTGCCGGCGCTGACGACCGATCAGCACCAGCAGGGCCCCGAGCGCGACGACGGCCACCGCGGCGGTGACGGGTGCGACCCAGCTGGGGACGCCCAGGCTCTCGAGCAGCCTCACCACGGGGCGTCGCGCCGGTCGTCGGCGGCATCCTCCTCGAGGTACTCGTCGTAAG
>NCKG01000012.1:0-16908 GCA_002279095.1 Cellulomonas sp. 14-74-6 | reverse complement strand
GCGGCACCGTCGCGCCGGGACACGGTGACCGGGTCAGGCACCGGGCGTCTCGGGCTCCGCCTCCCACCACGTCTCCTCCGGCAGACCCTCCGTCTCGAGGATCTCCTCGGACGAGACGACGGGTGCGACGAGGTCGACCAGGAGCGCGAGCGGCACGTGCTCGGCGAGCAGCTCCTGCGCGACGCGGGACTGCTCCTCGCCGGCAGGCTGCACGGGGGGCACCGGGCTCGCCTCGGGCTGGTCGGCCGTGGTCTCGTCGTCCTGCGCCATGGGGCTCCGTCCGATCGTGGGTCCTCCATGGTGACCCACGGATCCGGATTCGCCCAGCCGCCATCCGTGCGAACGTGCGAAGGGGCCGTGCCGCGCCGGTGGGCACCGTCGCATGCTGCCGGGGCCGGCAGCCCCGTCCGGACGGGGGTCGCAGACCCGACCGGCTAGAGGTAGAGACCGGTCCCCTGACCCTCGCCGCGGGGCTCCGCGACGGCGTGCACGTCCTTCTCCCGCAGCAGCACGTAGGTGGCACCGGCGAGCTCGACCTCGGCACGGTCCTCCGGGTCGAACAGCACCCGGTCGCCGACCGCCACCTGCCGCACGTGCTGGCCGACACCTGCCGCACGTGCTGGCCGACCGCGACCACGCGTGCCCACGCCAGCCGCTTCGCCACCGTCGCCGTGGCGGGGATGACGATGCCGGCCGCCGAGCGGCGCTCGGAGCTGTCCTGGTCGAGGGCGACCAGCACCCGGTCGTTGAGCATCCGGATCGGCAGGTCGGCGGAGCTCGTCTCGTCCCGGGCGGTCACGACGGGCACGCTACCCGCCGACATAGGGTGGGCAGAAACGACCCCGGGAGGACCCCGTGCCTCGACTGTCCGCCGGCGACCCGGCTCCCGACTTCACGCTGCCCACCGCCGACGGTGGCACCGTGACGCTCTCCGACCTGCGCGGTTCGCACGTGATCGTGTACTTCTACCCGGCGGCCATGACGCCGGGCTGCACGACGCAGGCGTGCGACTTCCGCGACTCGCTCGGCTCGTTGCAGAGCGCCGGCTACCGGGTGGTCGGCGTCTCGCCCGACGCGCCCGAGCGGCTGGCGCAGTTCGCCGCGGCGGAGCACCCGACCTACCCGCTGGCGTCCGACCCGCAGCACCAGGTGCTCGAGGAGTGGGGCGCCTGGGGCGAGAAGACGCTGTACGGCAAGACGGTGGTCGGCGTCATCCGCTCGACCGTGGTGGTCGACCCCGACGGCGTCGTCGAGCTGGCGCAGTACAACGTCAAGGCGACCGGGCACGTCGCCAAGCTGCGCCGGGACCTGCAGCTCGCCTGACCCGGGCGTGCTTCCGCCGGTGATACCGAGCGGGCTCCCGCGCCGACCGCGTCGCCTGTGCCGCCCTGTGCGAGGATCGGCGACGCGCGGCGGTGCCGCTCGCGCGGGAGTGGTGAAACGGCAGCCACGCCAGGTTTAGGTCCTGGTGCCCTCACGGGCGTGCGGGTTCAAGTCCCGCCTCCCGCACGTCCGCTCGTCGGTCTCGGCAGGCCGACGCGCGCCCGACATGGCGAAGGCCCGCTCACCGTCGAGGTGAGCGGGCCTTCGGTTCGTTCCGGGCGCCGACCTGCGGCGCGGGCGGCAGCGGCAGCCGTGGCCCGGCGCGGTCGGCGAGCCGTCAGGCGTTCGCGGTCTCGCGCTGGCTGATCTTCTCGCGCACCTCGTCCATGTCCAGGTCCTTCACCGCGGTGATGACCTGCTCCAGGGTCGGCGCGGGCAGCGCACCGGCCTGGTTGAACACGAGGATGCCGTCGCGGAAGGCCATCAGCGTCGGGATCGAGGTGATCTGCAGCTCGGCGGCCAGGTCCTGCTCGGCCTCCGTGTCGACCTTGCCGAACACGATGTCCGGGTGCTCCTTCGAGGCGGCGTCGAAGATCGGGGCGAACATGCGGCACGGGCCGCACCAGGACGCCCAGAAGTCGACCAGCACGATGCCGTTGTCGCGGACGGTGTCGCCGATGGTGGCACCGGTGAGGGTGGTGGTGGCCATGAGTGGTGATCCTCTCGTCGTCGGTCCTGCCCCTTCAGCGTGCGGCGCCCCGCAGGTATTCCGCACCCGGTGCGCGGGCGGACGCGCAGCCGGTGTGCCGCCCGTCGGAGCGTGCGGCCACGTGAGCGCACCCGCACGGGGTAGAACAGGGCGGTGACCGACACCGCCGAGTTCCCGCCCGAGTCCGAGCGCCCCGCCGGCTGGCTGCGTGCCGACCAGATCGCGTCCGCCCGGCAGTGGCTGCCGATCCTGTACGTGGACGCCGTGCCGGTGCGGGTGGACGACTCCGGCGACGTGGTGGCCGTGGGCCTGCTGCTGCGCGTCACACCGGAGGGTGTGATGTCCCGGGCGCTCGTCTCGGGACGCGTGATGTTCCACGAGCGGGTCCGGGACGCGCTCGTCCGGCACATCGAGAAGGACCTGGGCCCGATGGCCCTGCCGCAGATCCCGGCGAGCCCGCAGCCGTTCACCGTGGCCGAGTACCTGCCGACCCCCGGCGTGACGCCGTACCACGACCCGCGCCAGCACGCGGTGTCCCTGGCCTACGTGGTGCCCGTCGCGGGCGACTGCCGTCCGCAGCAGGACGCCCTGGACCTCGCGTGGATCACCCCCGAGCAGGCCTGCGAGCAGGACGTGCAGCTGGAGATGAACGGCGGCCAGGGGCTGCTGCTGCGCCAGGCGATGGCGCACGTGGGGCGCATGCCCTGACCGGGCGGCTCCGTCAGGACAGGTCCAGACGGGGCCAGTCGGCGAGGTCGGCGAGCATCTGCCGGTCGTGGGTCGCGACGACCACGGCGGCCGACGTGGCGCGCAGAGCCGCCGTCAGCTCGTCGACCAGCCCCACGGACAGGTGGTTGGTCGGCTCGTCGAGCACCAGCACGTGCGGCGCCGCCAGCAGGGCCTTGGCCAGCTCGAACCGGCGGCGCTGACCGACGGACAGCTCCGCCAGCGACCGGTCCAGGTCCTGCTCGGTCAGCAGGCCGAGCGCGGCGACCGGCACCAGCTGCGCGGGGTCGAGGCTGCCCGAGGCGAGCAGACCGAGCGCGTGCTCGGCATAGGCCTCGAACGCGGTCGGAGCGCTGCCGTCCGGCCGACCCGGCCGGGCAGCCGCCCGGACGGTCCCGCCTGGGTCAGCCGTCACGTCGTCCGACTCCTGCGCCAGCACCCCCAGCCGTGTCCCGGCTGCGAGCACCCGGGCGCCGCGGTCCGTCCCGAGCGTGCCGGCCAGCACGGCGAGCAGCGTCGACTTGCCGGACCCGTTGGGCCCGGTGACCAGCAAGCGGCTGCACGGGGCCACCTCGATGCGCCGGCCGGGCAGGTCCAGCCGGCCCGCCACGAGGGGGGCGCGCACGTCCAGCAGCGGACCGCCGGCGTAGGTGCTCGGGGTGGACGGCAGGTCGGGGAACGCCAGGGCCGGAGGCGGTACGGGCACCTCGACGGACTGCTCGGCGAGGCGCTGCATCAACCGGTCGACGGTCGTCACCTTGCTGCGCGCGCGGGTGGCACGACGGTGCGCCTGGCTGCCCTTGGGCGGCCGCCACTCGTCCGACAGCTGCTCGTAGGACTGGTCGAGGCGGTCGGCCAGCGCCGCGGCGCGCTTGCGCTCGGCGCGGTACCGAGCCCGCCACCGACGCAGCATCTGGTCGCGGGCGTACCGGTAGTCGGCGTACCGCCCGGCCCCGTACAGCGCGGGCCGGCCGTCCATGGACGGGTCGAGGTCGAGGATCCCGGTCATCACGTCGTCCAGCAGGCGCCGGTCGTGGGTCACGACGACGAGCGCTCCGCGCCACTGCCGCAGCTGAGCCGTCAGGTACTCCACGCCGACGGCGTCGAGGTGGTTGGTCGGCTCGTCCAGCAGCAGCAGGTCGGACCGTTCCGCGAGCCGGGCGGCCAGCCGCACGCGGTACCGCTCCCCCACCGACAGCTCCGCCAGCGGGCGCCGGGGGTCGCGCGCGGCACCGAACCGGCTCAGCGCCTCGTCCACCCGGCGGTCGGCGTCCCAGGCCGCCAGGTGCTCCATCGCCTCGACCGCCTCGGTCAGCGTGGCGAGCTCACCGCGGGTGTGGTCGAACGCCGCGATCGCCTGCTCGAGCGCCGCCGCAGCGGCCCGGGCAGCCTGCAGCGACGTCCGGACGACGTCGCCGACGGTCGCATCGGTCGGGGCCCGCAGCTCCTGCTCCACCACGGCGAGGGTTCCCGAACGGCGCACCGAGCCGCCCAGCGGGGGAAGCTCACCGGCCAGCAGCCGCAGCAGGGTCGTCTTGCCGGTGCCGTTCTCCCCGACCAGGCCGAGCCGGTCCCCCGCGGACACCACCAGCGACACCCGGTCGAGCACCGGGTGTGCGGGATAGCCGAACGTCACCTCGTCCGCCACCAGCTGCACCCGGGCGGCGTCCGTCACGCTCAGCCGCCCAGGGCGTGGACCGCGAGCGGGGCGAGCGCGCGGAACGCCTTGCCGCGGTGGCTGATGGCGTTCTTCTCCGTCGGCGTCAGCTCCGCGCACGTCCGCGTCTCGCCGAGCGGCACGAGCACGGGGTCGTAGCCGAAGCCGTGCGTGCCCCGCGGCTCGGTGGCGAGCACGCCTTCCAACGCCCCGGTCCGGACCTCCTCGCGCCCGTCCGGTGTCACCAGCGCCGCGGCGCACATGAACCGGGCCGTGCGGTGCTCCGGGGCGATGTCCGCCAGCTGGGCCAGCAGCAGCTCGCGGTTGGCCGCATCGTCCCCGTGCCGGCCGCTCCACCGCGCCGAGAAGATGCCCGGCGCACCGCCGAGCACGTCCACCGCCAGGCCGGAGTCGTCCGCGACGGCGGGCAGCCCGGTGAAGGCGGCGATCGCGCGCGCCTTGATCAGGGCGTTCTCGGCGAAGGTCAGCCCGTCCTCCACCGGCTCCGTCGCGCCGACGTCGCCCGCACCCACGATGCTCGCCGCATCCAGCCCCGGCAGCGCCGGCACGAGGATCTCGCGCAGCTCGCGGACCTTGTGCGCGTTGTGCGTGGCGAGGACGAGCCGGACGGGTGCGGTCGCGCCGGAGACAGCCGTCACGAGGCCACCTCGACGCCGGCCGTCACCCGTGTGCCGGACGCGGCGGCGAGCGCCTGCTGCTGCAGCGCCGTGAGCCGCCCGGTGCCCACCAGCGCCAGGTCCAGCAGCGTGTCGAGCTCCGCGCGGTCGAACGTCGCATGCTCGGCAGTGCCCTGCACCTCGACGAACTTCCCGCTGCCGGTCACCACGACGTTCATGTCCGTCTCGGCGCGGACGTCCTCGACGTACGGCAGGTCGAGCATCGGTGCACCGTCGATGATGCCGACGCTGACGGCGCTGACCGAGTCGGTGAGCACGGTGCGACCGGCGGGGACCACTCCCTGCTCACGGGCCCACGCCACCGCGTCCGCCAGGGCGACGTACGCACCGGTGATCGCCGCCGTGCGGGTGCCACCGTCCGCCTGCAGCACGTCGCAGTCCAGCACGATCGTGTTCTCGCCGAGGGCATTGACGTCGATGATGGCCCGCAGGGAGCGACCGACGAGCCGCGAGATCTCGTGCGTGCGGCCACCGACGCGGCCCTTGACCGACTCGCGGTCCGACCGCGTGCTCGTCGCGCGCGGCAGCATCGCGTACTCCGCGGTGACCCAGCCCTGGCCCGAGCCCTTGCGCCAGCGCGGCACACCCTCCGTGAACGAGGCGACGCACAGCACCTTCGTCTGCCCGAACTCGACGAGGACGCTGCCCTCACCGGCCTGCAGGAAGCGGCGGGTCAGGGCGACGGGGCGCAGCTCGTCGAGCGCGCGCCCGTCGGCGCGGGCGGGCACGCCGGTGGAGGGCGTCGAAGGGGGGACGGTCATGGGCGCGAGCCTATCCGGGGAGCCCGACACGCTCCTGGGCTGGCCGGGACACGCCCCGCGAGCGTGGCCGGGCGGCGCTCAGAGCGCGTGCACCGCACCCGGTGCGGCCAGGTGCACGGGACCGTCGAACACGGCCCGGGCCTCGGCGAGGGACACCTCGGCGTCGTTCCACGCGGGCACGTGCGTGAGCACCAGCCGGCCGGCGCCACCGCGGGCAGCCGCCTCGCCGGCCCGCCGGCCCGTCAGGTGCACGCCGCGGAACCCGTCGTCGCGACCCTCGAGGTAGCTGGCCTCGGCGAGCAGCAGGTCCACCCCGACCGCGAGCGCGTCCAGGCCGGGACCGGAGTCCGTGTCGCCCGTGTACGCGAGCGCGACGGAACGGGACGCGTCGCCCTCCGCGGGTCCGGTGACCCGCACCCCGAAGGTCGGCAGCGAGTGGTTCATCGCCACCGGCGAGAGCGTGAGCGGACCGACGGTCACCGGCGCCGCCGGGTCCCACACCCGGACGTCGAACTGGTCGCTGCAGTCGGCCGCCGGGTCCTTCCCCGCCAGCTGGGCCAGCCGCTCCGCGGTGCCCTCCGGACCGTGCACCGGCAGCGGCGGCAGGGGTCCGCCGCCCGGTCGGTAGCGGCGCAGCACGTTGAGCACCACCATGTCGGCGACGTGGTCCGCGTGCAGGTGGGAGATGCCGATCGCGTCCAGCGTCGTCGGGTCGGCGTACCGCTGCAGCGGGCCGAGGGCGCCGTTGCCGAGGTCGAGCAGCACGGTCCAGGTCCGGCCGTCGACGTCCTCCGCCTGCACCAGGTACGCCGCGCAGGCCGCGTCGGGGCCGGGGTACGAGCCGGCGCAGCCGATGACGACGAGCCTCATCGCAGGGCCAGCGCCGACTCGACGGCGGTCACCTCGGGTCCGAGGAACCGCCGAGCGAGCCGCGCGAACTGCTCGGGGTCACCGGTCGCGACGAACCGGTGCTCGGGCGGCGTCGCGTCCGGGGAGCGCAGCAGGTCGTGCGCGACGAGCGTCCGGTACACGTCCTTGGCCGTCTCCTCGGCGCTCGAGACGAGGGTGACGTCCTCGCCCATCACGTAGCTGATCGCGCCGGTGAGCAGGGGGTAGTGCGTGCACCCCAGCACCAGGGTGTCCACCCCGGCCTCACGGATCGGGTCGAGGTACTCGTGCGCCACCTCGAGCACCCGGGGTCCGGAGGTGACGCCGGCCTCGACGAGCGGGACGAACTCGGGGCACGCCGCCGTCGTCAGACGCACGCCCGGCGCCACCGCCAGCGCGTCGTCGTACGCGCGCGACTCGATCGTCGCCCGCGTGCCGATCACGCCGATGTGCCCGTTCCGGGTCGCCGCCACCGCGCGGCGGGCCGCCGGCAGGATGACCTCCACCACCGGGATGCCCCGCCGCAGCGTGTACCGCTCGCGCGCATCGCGCAGCATCGCCGCCGAGGCGGTGTTGCACGCGATGACCAGCATCTTCACGCCCGCGTCGACCAGGTCGTCGAGCGCCGCGAGGGCGAAGGCACGGACCACGGCGAGCGGCTTGGGCCCGTACGGCGTGTTGAGCGTGTCGCCGATGTAGAGCGTCGACTCGTGGGGCAGCTGGTCGAGGATCGCGCGCGACACCGTCAGTCCCCCGACGCCGGAGTCGAAGATCCCGATCGGCGCGTCGTCCACGCTGCGAGCCTAGTCGCCCGGCCCGACACGGCCCGGCGGACCCAGGTCCCCGCGGGCCAGCATCGCCTGGACCAGGGACTCCTGCAGCCAGGTCAACGCGTCGTACACGGTGACGAGGTAGGCGCGGACGTCGTCGGCGCCGTGGCGACGTCGGCGACCCGCCGCGCGCAGCAGGCGGTCGGCGTCCTCGTCCGTCCGGATGCCGAGCCGCTCCGCCAGCACGAGGCGCAGGTCGGTCAGCGTGGCGGCGACGGCAGGCGCCTGCGGCGCGGGGACCACCGGTCCGTCGTCCTGCAGCGCGGTCCACAGCCAGCGCAGCCGCGCCAGCTTGGCCGTCCGCAGGTCGTCCTCGGTCAGCCGGCGGAACTCGGCCGCGACGGCCGGGTCGTCCTGCGACGCGTCGGGCAGCAGGCGGTGCACGGCGGGGTCGTCGGGGGGCGGCACGGGCTCCGTGCGCAGCCGCCAGACGGGTGCGACGGGCCCCTCGGAGCGCCCCGGCACCTCCGGGCCCGCGTCCGGTGACCCGTCGGCCGGGTCGGGACGCTCACCCTCCAGCAGCTCGACGACGTTGGCGACGACGGACGCCACCACCTCCCGCTCACCGGCGTCGAGCTCGGCCCGGTAGGCGCCGGACTCGTAACGGAAGCCGCGCATCAGGCGTCCTCGCGCTGCAGCGTGGCCCACAGGCCGAACCCGTGCATCGCCTGCACGTCGACCTCCATCGCCTCGCGGCTGCCGGTCGAGACGACCGCGCGGCCCTCCTGGTGCACCTGCAGCATCAGCCGCTCCGCCTTCTGCTCGGAGTAGCCGAAGTACGACCGAAAGACGTACGCGACGTAGCTCATCAGGTTGACCGGGTCGTTCCACACGATGGTGACCCACGGCCGGGCGACCACCGCCTCCTCGGCGGACCGTACGTCCTGCTCAGGCACGGTCTCGGTGGGCATCGCCCCACTGTAGAGAACTAGGTTGGCCGGATGACCGCCAGCACGGCCCTGCTGACCGACCGCTACGAGCTGACCATGCTGCAGGCCGCGCTGGCAGACGGCACTGCCGACCGCCGCTGCGTGTTCGAGGTGTTCACCCGGCGACTGCCACCGGGGCGCCGGTACGGCGTGGTGGCCGGTACGGGTCGGGTGCTGGACGCGGTGCGCGACTTCCGGTTCGACGATGAGCAGCTCGACTGGCTCGCCGCCGAGCGGGTGGTGGACGAGCGGACGCTGGAGTACCTGCGCGACTACCGGTTCACCGGTGACGTGGTCGGGTACGCCGAGGGTGAGGTCTTCTTCCCTCTGTCGCCGCTGATGGTCGTCGAGGGCACGTTCGCCGAGGCGGTGCTGCTGGAGACCGTGGTCCTGTCGATCCTCAACTACGACTCGGCGATCGCCTCGGCCGCGTCGCGGATGACCAGCGCGGCGGTCGACCGTCCCTGCCTGGAGATGGGAGCGCGGCGCGCGCAGGAGGAGGCCGCCGTCGCCGCGGCACGTGCCGCCGTCATCGCCGGCTTCGCCGGCACGTCGAACCTCGAGGCGGGGCGCCGGTACGGGCTGCCGACGATCGGCACGGCAGCCCATGCCTTCACGCTGCTGCACGACGACGAGGAGTCCGCGTTCGCGGCGCAGGTCGCGTCGCAGGGACGCGGGACGACGCTCCTGGTGGACACCTACGACGTGCGCCGCGGCGTGGAGCGAGCGCTCGCGGCGGCCGGCACGGAGCTCGGTGCGGTCCGGCTCGACTCCGGCGACCTCGCGGCACTGGCGCAGGAGGTACGGGCCCAGCTCGACGCGGCCGGCGCCCGCCGGACGAAGATCGTCGTGACGTCCGACCTGGACGAGTACGCGATCGCGGCGCTGGCCGTCGCGCCCGTCGACTCCTACGGCGTCGGCACGTCGGTGGTCACCGGCTCCGGGGCGCCGACCTGCGGGATGGTCTACAAGATGGTCAGCCGCGAACGGGCCGACGGCTCGATGGAGGCCGTCGCGAAGGTGTCGCGGTCCAAGGCCAGCGTCGGTGGGCGCAAGGCCGCGGCGCGACGGCTCGGCCCGGACGGTCGAGCCGTCGAGGAGGTGCTGGTCAGCGGACCGCCGGAGCGGGTGCTCGCCTGGCAGGACCAGCAGTGGCGGTCGCCGGACCCTGCGCTCCGGCCCTTGCACGTGCCGCTGATCACGGGCGGTGCTGCCGACGAGCGCTGGACCGGTCCGGCCGGCGTACGGCTGGCGCAGGCGCGCCACAAGGCCTCCAGGGACGAGCTGCCCCGCGGTGCGCGTCGGCTCTCGGCCGACGAGGCTGCGGTGCCGACGGTCACCGTGCGCCTGGAGGCCTAGGCCTAGGCCCGCGCTCCTCCGCGGCGGACCCGGCCGCGCCGCGTACCAGACGCCGCCGCGCACGTGCGGTGGCGGCACTCAGCGGCCGACGAACCAGCGTCGCACCAGCTCCACCCGTGCGGTCAGCTGGTCGACGTCCGCCAGCGCCACCTCGGGACCACCCGCCCGCCGGCGCAGCTCGGCGTGCACCTGCGCATGGGTCTGGCCGCTGCGGCGCGCCCACGCCGAGACGAGCCGGGACAGCTCCCGCCGCAGCTCCGACCGCTGCCGGTGGTCGCCGAGCGGCGGTGCCGCGGCGCCGGCGGTCCGGCGGGCGCTGAGCTGGTCGGCCTGCCGCTGGGCCAGCAGCGCGGACACCTGGTCGGGGTCCAGCAGACCGGGCAGACCGAGGAAGTCCAGCTCCTCGTCGGACCCCACCTCGGCGCCGGTGCCGAACTCGCCGCCGTCGAACAGCACGCGGTCGAAGGACGCCTGGGCCTCCAACGCCTGGAACGTGCCGGCCAGACCGTCCGGACCGACGGCGTCCGGCGTGCTGCGCTCCGTCTCGGCCGCGAGCAGCAGTGCCGCCTCCGGGTCGTCCACCGCCGAGGTCGGCCGGTCCAGGGCGTGGTCCCGCTCCACCTCCAGCTGTGCGGCGAGCGCCAGCAGCTGCGGCACGCTCGGGAGGAACACCGAGGCGGTCTCCCCGCGTCGGCGGGCCCGAACGAACCGGCCGACGGCCTGCGCGAAGAAGAGCGGCGTCGCGGTGCTGGTCGCGTAGACGCCGACGGCGAGGCGTGGCACGTCGACGCCCTCGGACACCATCCGCACGGCGACGAGCCACCGGGACGTGCCGGCGGAGAACTCGTCGATCCGGTCGCCCGATCCGGCGTCGTCGGACAGCACGACGGTCGGCGACTCACCGGTCAGCCGCGCCAGGTGGCCGGCGTACGCGCGGGCGTCGTCCTGGTCGGTGGCGATCACCATCGCCCCGGCGTCCGGCACGGTCCGTCGGACCTCCGTGAGCCGCGTGTCCGCGGCGGCCAGCACGCTGCCGATCCACTCACCGTTCGGGTCGAGGGCCGTGCGCCATGCCTGCGCGGTGACGTCCTTGGTCAGCGGCTCGCCGAGCCGGGCGCTGACCTCGTCGCCGGCCCGCGTCCGCCACCGCATCGAGCCGCTGTAGGACAGGAAGATGACGGGCCGCACCACGTGGTCACGCAACGCCTCGGCGTAGCCGTAGGTGTAGTCGGCACGGCTGCGCCGGATGCCGTCCGGATCGCGCTCGTAGGTGACGAACGGGATCGCCGCCGTGTCCGAGCGGAACGGCGTACCGGTCAACGCCAGCCGCCGGGCCGCCGGCTCGAAGGCCTCCCGGACGGCGTCGCCCCAAGACAGGGCGTCGCCGCCGTGGTGCACCTCGTCGAGGATCACCAGCGTCGGCGCCGCGTGGGTGCGGGCGGCGTGCAGTGCCGGGCGGCTGGCCACCTGGGCGTAGGTGACCGCCACCCCGTCGAAGGAGGCGCCGTGCCGGCCTTGCGCGTTGGAGAACGTGGGGTCGATCGCGATGCCGACCCGTGCTGCGGCGTCGGCCCACTGCCGCTTGAGGTGCTCCGTCGGCGTCACCACGGTGACGCGCCGCACCACCCGGGCGTGGAGCAGCTCGGTGGCCACCCGGAGCGCGAACGTCGTCTTGCCGGCGCCCGGCGTCGCCACGGCGAGGAAGTCCCGCGGGGACCGCTCGCGGTACGCCTCGAGCGCCTCGGCCTGCCACGCACGCAACCGTCCCGCCGTGCCCCACGGCGCGCGGCCGGGGAACGCCGGCGGCAGGTTGGACGCCGCCGACGGCGAGACGTGCGGGCTGTGCGGGGACGGCTCCGTCCCCGCCGTCACTTGCCGGAGCCCCGACCGAAGCCCCACCGGCGCCCGGAGCCGCCGGACCCGCCGGACTCGCCGCCGGAGGACCCGCCGCCGGGACCGTCCTGCGGCGCGCGCAGCCCGTCGTAGATCTCCTTGCAGACCGGGCACACCGGGAACTTGTTCGGGTCACGGCCGGGCACCCAGACCTTGCCGCAGAGCGCGATCACCGGGCTGCCGGACACCGCCGACTCGAGGATCTTCTCCTTTCGCACGTAGTGCGCGAACCGCTCGTGGTCCCCCGGCTCGAGCTCCTCGGCGTGCTCGGTGCGCTCCAGCACCGAGGTGCCGGCCGCCGGCTCACCGACCGGCCCGGGCCCGAACGGGTCGTCGGGACCGGTGGGAGGCAGCGGCTCGCTCATGGGATCCATCGTACGTTCCGGGTGCGACACCGCCCGGGCTCGGGCCGGCCGCACCGGCGCTCCCCGAGCCGTGCCCGCGCGGCCGACGGCGCGGGTCGGCAGGCGTCAGGCGCGGACGTCAGGTGCGGGTGTCAGATGCCCTGCCACGCGGGCTTGCCGGCATAGGTCTGGCGGTAGTAGTCGGCGAGCTGCAGGCGGCTGGCCGCCGCGTCGTCGACCAGCACGGTCACCCGGGGGTGCAGCTGCAGGACGGTTCCCGGCCACAGGGCGCTGACCGCGCCCTCGACCAGCTGGTGCACGGCCTCCGCCTTGGCCCTGCCGGTGGCCAGCAGCACCAGGTGCCGGGCGGACATGATCGTGGCCAACCCCTGGGTCAGGCAGTGCGTCGGCACCGCGTCGACGTCGCCGCCGAAGAAGCGTGCGTTGTCGACACGGGTCTGCCGGGTCAGCGTCTTGATCCGGGTGCGCGACGCGAGCGACGAGCCGGGCTCGTTGAAGCCGACGTGGCCGTCGGTGCCGATGCCCAGCAGCTGCAGGTCCACGCCGCCGGCCTCCACGATCGCCCGCTCGTACGCCGCACAGGCCGCCGGCACGTCGTCCGCCGAGCCGTCAGGACCGCGCACCGCGGCCGGGTCGAGGTCCACGCGGGACACGAGCTCGCGCTCGATCACCGCCCGGTACCCCTCCGGGTGCCCCGCCGGCAGCCCGACGTACTCGTCGAGCAGGAAGCCGCGGGCGTGCGCGAACGACAGGCCCTCCTCGGCGTGCCGCCGGGCGAGCTCGTCGTACACGGCGAGCGGGCTCGAGCCGGTCGCCAGGCCGAGCACGGGACGCGGCCTGCCGTCGAGCGGGCGCTGCACCGCATCCGCCGCGAGCCGTGCCAGCGCGTCCGGTGCGCCGATCACCACCTCCATCAGAACGCCCTCCGCTCCTCGCCGGCCGGTGCCACGGCCGCGCCGTCGTGCGCCCGTGCCACCAGCGCCGCGCCGAGCGCCCCGGCCGGGACGTCCGCCGGGGCGAGCCGCACCCGCTGGGCGAGGCCGACCGACGCGAGGAACGGCGAGGCGGCCGCCTGTCGGTCCAGCGTTCGGGTGACCGCCTCCAGCAGCGGCGCGCCCACCCGGCTGACCCCGCCGCCCAGCACCACGACGTCGACGTCGCAGGTCAGCACCAGCACCCGCACCGCCGCCGCCACCCCCGCCGCGACCTCGTCCCGCACCTCGACGGCGGCTGGATCCCCCGCCGCGGCGGCCTCGAACAGCTCGGCCGGCGCCGGGCGCCCGTGCCGCGACGGCCACGCCGCCTCGATCGCGCTGCCGGACGCGTACTGCTCCAGGCAGCCCAGCTGACCGCACTTGCACGGCCGACCGCCCGGCACCAGCGTCAGGTGCCCGATCTCCCCGGCCACCCGGTGGGAGCCGCGACGCAGCGTGCCGTCCAGCAGCAGCCCGGCGGCCACCCCCGTGCCGAGCGCGACGTAGGCGACGTCCTGGACGTCCGACCCGGCCGACGTACGGCCCAGCGCGTGCGCGGCACCGACCACCGCGGCGTTCAGGTCGTTCTCCACGCGGACCGCGACGTCGCCACCGAGCGCCGTCGCGACCAGCGTGCCCAGCGGCAGCGGCGCCTCGAGGCCGAGGTTGACGGCGTGCGCCACCGTGCCGCCGTGCGGGTCCACGACACCGGGCAGCCCGATGCCGACGCCGGCCACGTCCGCGACCGTCAGGTCACGGTCGGCCAGCAGGCCGCGCACCAGGGCGACGATCCCGGCGACCACCCCGGACGGTCCCGGCACCGTGCGGGCGTGCCGCTCGGCCAGCACCGTGCCGGCGTCGTCCACCAGGACGCCCTGCACCTTGGTGCCGCCCACGTCGACACCGACCGTCGGCCCCCTGCGAACGGCCGGCGGTGCCACCGCGGACATCAGCCCTTCACCGCCCCGGACACCAGACCGGACGTCATCCGGCCCTGCACGAACAGGAAGAAGATGATCACCGGCACGGCGATCAGCGACGACGCCGCCATCACCTGCCCCCAGTCGGTGTCCCGGCTGGCGCTCGCCTGCACGAAGCTGCGCAGCCAGATCGGCAGCGTCTTGGCCGTGTCGGACTGCAGCACCACGAGGGCCACGGTGAACTCGTTCCACGCCTGCAGGAAGGCGTACACGCCGGACGCGACCAGTCCCGGGGCGAGCAGCGGGAAGGTGATCCGCAGGAACGCCTTGGTCCGGGACAGGCCGTCGACCATCGCGGCCTCCTCCAGCTCCACGGGCACGCCGGCGACGAAGCCGCGCAGCATCCAGATGGTGAACGGCACCACGGCCGCGACGTAGATGATCGAGATGCCCAGCACCGTGTTGAGCAGGTGCAGGGAGCCGATCAGCCGGTACTGCGCGATGAACAGGCCCTCGGCCGGCAGCATCTGGATCAGCAGCACGGCCAGCACGAAGCTGCGCCGCCCCCGGAACCGGTACCGGCTGATCGCCAGCGCCGCGAGGAACGCGAACACCAGCGTGCAGACGATCGTCAGGCCGGTCACCAGCAACGACATGCGCAGCGCCGGCAGGAACGAGCCGGAGGCCCACACGGCGGCGTAGTTGTCCATCGAGGCGTTCACCGGCCAGAACGTCGGGGCGCCCGACTGCAGGCGGATGTTCGACATCAACGAGGAGATGGTCATCCAGTAGACGGGGAAGGCCCAGAGCGCTGCGACCAGCAGGGCGACGAGGCCGAGCAGCAGCCGGCCGGGGCGGATGCGACGACGACGGGTGGTCACCGCTCGTCCTCCTCTCGCAGCAACGTGCGCACGTACGCCCAGCTGAGGGCGACGGTGAGCAGCAGGACGAAGATCGATACCGCCGAGGCCGCCTCGAAGTCACCGGAGCCGACACCCAGCTGGTAGATGTACGTGCCGAGCAGGTTGGTCTCGCTCGGCGTGCCGCCGGCGTCCTGCAGAAGCCGGATCTGGGCGAACACCCGCAGGTCCCAGATGATCTGCAGCAGCAGCACGATGGACAGCACGGGCCGGATCATCGGCAGCACGATCCAGCGGAACCGCCGGGCCCCGTCGGCACCGTCGATCGCGGCGGCCTCCATCACCTCGTCCGGCACCTGGCTGAGCCCCGCGTAGACGGAGAACGCCACGAACGGCACGGACATCCACACGATGATCACGGTGGCGACGAAGAAGAAGGACAGCGGGTTGGCCAGCCAGCTGTGCCCCGTGAAGTCCAGACCCATGGCGGTCAGCACGTAGTTCACGACGCCGCGGCGGTAGTCGAACAGCCACCGCCACACGGTCATCGACGCGACCACCGGCATCGCCCACGCGAGCAGCATCGCGATCTGCACCGCGAGCCTCGGCACGGTCCCCACGGCCTTCATCAGCAGCGCCACCAGCACGCCGACCAGCACCGTCACACCTGCGTTGACCAGGCAGAACGCGATCGACCGCGCGACCACGGTCCACAGGTAGGAGTCGGCGGCCAGGTCGAGGTAGTTGCGCAGGCCGACGAACTGCGGCGGCTTGCCGAACTGCTGGGCCAGGCCGAACTTCTGCAGCGACGTGACCACCTGCCACCCGAGCGGGTAGCCGAGGGCGAGCACGAGGATCCCGATCGAGGGGACCAGCAACGCGTACGGGACGCGGGGGCCGCGGCGGCGGCGAGGTGCGGGACGCTGCGCGTCCGGGTCGACGGTCACGACGGCGGTCCGCCGGGTGCGCGCGGACCGGGTCGACCGCTGCACGGTGTCGTGCGGGGGCCGGGCGGCCGGTTGCTCCGGCACCGGGACCGGACCTGCCGGCACGGGGGACGCCGAGGCGTCGGGGCGTGACATCGGGGCTCCTGCGGTCGGACGGGAGGGACGGTGCCCCGCGGTGCCGGCCGGACGACGTGCCGGCACCGCGGGGAGCAGGACGTCAGCCCTTGCCGTTGAGGATCGGCGTGGCGGCGTCGTCGAACGCCTTGGCGGTCGACGCGATGTCCGCGCCCTGGGAGATCTTCTGGAAGAACTCCTCGAGCTTCTTGCTGTTCTCCAGCGCGGCCCAGCCCGGTGCGGCCGGGGTGAGCTTGGCGTTGAGCGCCGACTCGGTCAGCGCCTTGGCGAACTGGTCGGTACCGAGCGAGCTGACGTAGTCGGTGTTCGCCGGGCCCAGGCCGTTCTTGCCCAGCAGCTGCTGGTACTCGGGCGAGAAGATGATCTTCATCAGGGACTTCGCCAGCTCGGGGTGCTGCGTCTTGGCGGAGATGCCGATGTTGGAGCCACCGGCGAACACCGGTGCGGCACCGCCGTTGACGCCGGGCAGCGGGAACACGCCGAACGTCTTGTCGTTCCAGTTGCGGACGTCCTTGCCGTCCTTCTTGGCCAGGTCGCCGATGGACCAGTGGGCCCAGCCGGGCGCCATGATCGTCGCCGCGTCGAGCGAGTAGCTCGTCGTGGAGCCGTCGGCCGCCTTGACCGAGTCGGAGTCGTTCAGGTGGTTGTAGGTGTTGGCGTCGGTGGCGTCACGCGGCGCCTTCGAGGCGTTCTTCCACAGGTCCTGCAGCTGCTGCAGCCCGACGACGGTCTTCGGGTCGGACATCGTGGACTTCCACTGGCCGCCGTCCTTGACGGCGAGCTCCCCACCGTTGGCGAAGATCCACGAGATCGCGTTCCGCCAGTCCTGGCCGCCGATCCACAGGCCGGACAGGTTGGCGATGCCCTTGGGGTCGGCAGCGGCGATCTTCTTCACGTCGTCGTTGAACTCGGACAGCGTCTTCGGCGGGGCGGA
>NCKG01000260.1:0-2910 GCA_002279095.1 Cellulomonas sp. 14-74-6 | reverse complement strand
ATCTCGACTCTGATGGCGGACCCCGACGCCGACTTCGACGTGCTGCTCGCGGAGATGGGCCACCTGCAGGAGGCGATCGACGCCGCCGACGCGTGGGACCTGGACGCGCAGCTCGAGCAGGCGATGGACGCGCTGCGCTGCCCGCCGCCGGACGCGGACGTCACGGTGCTCTCCGGCGGTGAGCGCCGCCGGGTCGCCCTGTGCAAGCTCCTGCTCGAGAAGCCTGACCTGCTGCTGCTGGACGAGCCGACCAACCACCTGGACGCCGAGTCCGTGCTGTGGCTCGAGCAGCACCTCGCCAGCTACCACGGCGCCGTGCTCGCGGTCACCCACGACCGATACTTCCTCGACCACGTCGCCGAGTGGATCTGCGAGGTCGACCGGGGCCGCCTGTACCCCTACGAGGGCAACTACTCGACGTACCTCGAGAAGAAGCAGGAGCGGCTGCAGGTCCAGGGCAAGAAGGACGCCAAGCTCGCCAAGCGGCTCAAGGACGAGCTCGAGTGGGTCCGGCAGAACGCCAAGGGCCGGCAGGCCAAGAGCAAGGCGCGGCTGGCCCGTTACGAGGAGATGGCCGCCGAGGCCGACCGCACCCGCAAGCTCGACTTCGAGGAGATCCAGATCCCGCCGGGCCCGCGGCTGGGCTCGCTGGTCATCGAGGCGACCGACCTGCGCAAGGGCTTCGGCGACCGGGTGCTGATCGACGACCTGAGCTTCACGCTGCCGCGCAACGGCATCGTCGGCGTGATCGGCCCGAACGGTGTGGGCAAGACGACGCTGTTCAAGACGATCGTCGGGCTCGAGCCGCTGGACGCCGGGACGCTCAAGGTCGGCGAGACGGTGTCCGTCAGCTACGTCGACCAGGGCCGTGGTGGCATCGACCCCGCCAAGACGCTGTGGGAGGTCGTCTCCGACGGGCTCGACTTCATCAAGGTCGGCCAGGTCGAGATGCCGTCGCGGGCCTACGTCGCCGCGTTCGGGTTCAAGGGTCCCGACCAGCAGAAGCCGGCCGGCGTGCTGTCCGGTGGTGAGCGCAACCGCCTGAACCTGGCGCTGACGCTCAAGCAGGGCGGCAACCTGCTGCTGCTCGACGAGCCGACCAACGACCTGGACGTCGAGACGCTCGGTTCGCTGGAGAACGCTCTGCTGGAGTTCCCGGGCTGCGCGGTCGTCGTCTCGCACGACCGGTGGTTCCTCGACCGGGTGGCGACGCACATCCTGGCGTACGAGGGGACCGAGGAGGACCCGTCCCGCTGGTACTGGTTCGAGGGCAACTTCGCGTCGTACGAGGAGAACAAGGTCGGTCGGCTCGGGGCGGACGCGGCCCGTCCGCACCGCGTCACCTACCGCAAGCTGCGTCGCGACTGACGGGCCCGCACGGGGCGGTTCCGGCACACTGACCGGATGAGTGTGCCGGAGCCGGACCCGCGCCCGGCCGCGAGCGGCCGGCCCGAGCCGGCGGTGCACGTTCCGCTGCTCCATGCGCTGGAACGGCTGCGCAGCCGGCTGGTCGCGCTCCCGCTCCCGCTGCGCACCTCGGGGGTCGACGGGGTCCGCGCCGAGCGCGACGCCGCCGTCGCGCAGCTGGACGACTACCTGCTGCCGCGGCTGCGGGCGCACAGCGCCCCGTTGCTGGTGGTGGTCGGCGGATCGACCGGTGCAGGCAAGTCCACCCTGGTCAACTCGCTGCTCGGCGAGGTCGTCTCGGCTCCCGGCGTGCTCCGACCGACCACGCGCTCGCCCGTGCTGGTGCACCATCCGCTGGACGCCCGGTGGTTCAGCACGGACCGCGTGCTGCCGGCGCTGGCCCGGACGTCGTCCGCCGCACCAGCGGGTGTCGGCCGTGAGCTGCGTCTGGTCCCCAGTGCGACGCTGCCCCAGGGGCTCGCCCTGCTCGACGCCCCCGACGTCGACTCGGTCGACGTGGCGAACCGGGCGCTCGCGGGCGAGCTGCTCGCGGCGGCGGACCTCTGGCTGTTCGTCACCACCGCTGCCCGTTACGCCGACGCCGTGCCGTGGGAGCTGCTGCGCGGTGCGGCCCGTCGGCGCGCCCGAGCGGCCCTGGTCGTCGACCGGGTGGACCACGGCGCCGAGGCGGTGGTGGACGACCTGCGCCGGATGATGGGGCGCGAGGGGCTGGGCGACTCCCCGCTGTTCGTGGTGCCGGAGACGGCGCTGGTCGACGGGCTGCTTCCCGAGCCGGCGGTCGCCGCGGTCTCCCGCTGGCTGACGGACCTCGGTGCGGATGCGGCCGCGCGGGCCGACGTCGCGCTCGCGACGCGCGACGGGGTGGTGGACGACCTGGTGAGCCGCGCACGGGAGCTCGCGGCGGCCGCGGATGCCCAGCGTGCGGCGCAGGTGGCGCAGCGCCGTGCTCTGCAGGTCACCGCCCACCTGGAACTGCTCGGACAGCTCGTCGAACAGCCGCCAGAACGCGGCGATCAGGCCCTGCAGGGTCTTGTTGCCCAGCTGCTCGTAGAGCGCCTGGTGGAACTGGGCGTCCTCCTGCACGAACGGCTGCCCGCGACCTGCCTTGGCGACCATGCGCTCGGCGATCCGGCGCAGCTCGCGCAGGGTGTTCGCGGACATCTTGGCGACGGCGATCGGGAAGAACGCCGCCTCCAGCACCCGCCGCACGTCGAGCATCTCGAGCATCAGCTCGGTGGACGGCTCCATGTAGCGGGTGAGCGACTCGACAACCGTCTGCATGTCGAAGGTGCCGAGCGTGCGCCGTGCCCCCTGCCGCGAGACGACGAACCCGAGGGCCTCCAGCGCGGCCAGCGCCTCCCGCAGCGCTGGCCGGCTGACCTGGAGGTCGTGCACCAGGTCCTGCTCGCGCGGCAGGGGGTCGCCGGGCACCAGCTCGAGCAGGCGGAAGTGGTGGATCAGTCGGAACTCGAGATCGGAAGC
>NCKG01000259.1:0-2911 GCA_002279095.1 Cellulomonas sp. 14-74-6 | reverse complement strand
GAGCGGCGGGCCACACGCCGTCCAGCCGCCGCCACAGGTCCAGCACGTCGTCCCGGGGACCCACCAACGACGAGCACCGTCGGCCCCGGTACGCGCCGAGCTTGGCGAACGCGTCGAGCGCCCGGTCGCGCGCCGGCCCCGCCAGGCCCGGCAGGATCGGCACCAGGTTCGCCCCCACCCAGCACGCCGCCACCAGCTCACCGGCCTCGGCGTACCCCCACAGCTCACCGCCCGCCGACCGGAGGCCCGAGGTGCGGGCGTGGTCCAGCCGGGTCGTCGCCAGCACGGTTCCCACCGGGTCGAGGGCGCACAGCCCCAGCGCGCCGGTGACGTCCTCGTCGCTGAGGACGGCAGCGCCGGTGCGACCGTCGAGCACGGCGGCCCGCAGGGCTGTCATGCGGTGATTGTGCCGTACCGACGGGACGGGCGCGGCGCGACCGGATCGGCCGGCGTGGCGGTGCGCCGCAGGTCTCAGCCGACGCTGACGGTGGGGGTGCCGGAGCCCGTCTCGACCGGGTCCATCGTCTCGGCCAGGCGCATGGCCTCCTCGATGAGCGTCTCGACGATCTTCGACTCCGGGACCGTCTTGATCACCTCGCCGCGGACGAAGATCTGGCCCTTGCCGTTGCCCGACGCCACACCGAGGTCCGCCTCGCGCGCCTCACCGGGTCCGTTGACGACGCACCCCATGACCGCGACCCGCAGCGGGACCTCCATGCCCTCCAGGCCGGCGGTGACCCGCTCGGCGAGCGAGTACACGTCCACCTGGGCCCGGCCGCAGGACGGGCAGGAGACGATCTCCAGCTTGCGCGGCCGCAGGTTCAGCGACTGCAGGATCTGGATGCCGACCTTGACCTCCTCCACCGGTGGCGCCGAGAGGGAGACGCGGATCGTGTCGCCGATGCCCTTGCTCAGCAGCGCGCCGAACGCGGTGGCGGACTTGATGGTGCCCTGGAAGGCCGGACCGGCCTCCGTCACCCCGAGGTGCAGGGGCCAGTCCCCCCGCTCGGACAGCAGCTCGTAGGCGCGCACCATCACGACGGGGTCGTGGTGCTTCACCGAGATCTTGAAGTCGTGGAAGTCGTGCTCCTCGAACAGCGACGCCTCCCAGACGGCCGACTCGACGAGCGCCTCCGGGGTGGCCGAGCCGTACTTCTGGAGCAGCCGCGGGTCCAGGGAGCCGGCGTTCACGCCGATGCGCAGCGAGACCCCGGCGTCCGTCGCGGCCCTGGCGATCTCGCGCACCTGGTCGTCGAACTTGCGGATGTTGCCGGGGTTCACCCGGACGGCGGCGCAGCCGGCGTCGATCGCGGCGAACACGTACTTCGGCTGGAAGTGGATGTCGGCGATCACCGGGATCTGCGACTTGTGCGCGATCGCGGGCAGCGCGTCGGCGTCGTCCTGGCTCGGGACAGCCACCCGGACGATGTCGCAGCCGGCCGCGGTCAGGGCGGCGATCTGCTGCAACGTCGCGTTGATGTCGGTGGTCGGCGTCGTGGTCATCGACTGGACGCTGATGGGCGCGTCGCCACCGACCTCGACCTTGCCGACGCGGATCTTGCGGGTGGGTCGCCGCGGCGCCAGGACGGGCGCCGGGGAAGCAGGCATGCCGAGGTTGATGGCGGGGCTCACTGCCTCATCATCCCACTCAGCCGAGCCGGACCGGGTTGACGAGGTCCGCCCACACCAGCACCAGCCCCATGCCGCCGAGCACGACGAACATCCCGTAGGCGAGCGGGACCAGGCGCGCCGAGTCGAACGGGCGAGGCCGGGCGAGCCCGCGCAGGCGTGCCACCTGCCGCTTCGCGCCCTCCCACAGGGCGGCGGCGACGTGGCCGCCGTCCAGCGGTGGCAGCGGTATGAGGTTGAACACGAACAGGCTGATGTTGAGGGCGGCGAGCATCTCCAGCAGGCCGACGGCCCGCAGACCGAGGTCGACGCCCGCGGCCTTGTCCGAGGCGATCTCCCCGGCCAGCCGGCCGACGCCGACGATGCCGACGACGCTGCTCGAGTCGCGGGGCTGGCCGTTGACCGTCTCGCTGACCACCTGGGCGGTGCGCTGCGGCAGAGCGACCACGATCTTCATCGTCTGCCAGGTCCGGTCGGCCACCTGGCCGGGCAGGCTCAGCACGGACATCCGCTGGGTCGCGGTGGTCGGGGTGGCGCCGAGGAAGCCGGCCTTCTCGGTCTTGGCCGTCCCGTCGGCGTTGGTCACCACGTTGCCGTTGGCGTCCAGCACCGGGCGGTCCGTGAGGATCGGGGTGACGGTCAAGGTGATCGGCGAGCCGGCGCGCTGCACCACCATCGGCACCGTCTGCCCGCCGGAGGCCCTGATCAGCGCCGTCAGCTGCGTCCACGACGTGACCGCGGTGCCGTCGTAGGAGACGACGTGGTCGCCCGGCTCCAGTCCGGCCGCGGCAGCGGGCGCCGCCGGATCACCGGTCTGGCACGCCGTCGCCGTCGAGCCGGCGGGCAGCACGCACTGCGAGACCTCCGCCACGGTGGTGGTGGTGCCGGGGATGCCGATGCCGACGTAGGCGATGCCGAGCAGCACCACGGCGATCAGCAGGTTCATCACCGGGCCCCCCATCATCACCACGAGCTTCTTCGGTGTGGACAGGCGGTAGAACGCCCGGTGGTCCTCCCCCGGGTGGATCTCCTCGGCGCTGGCGGCGCGGGCGTCGGCCGCGAGCCGACCGGCCCACGTCCGCGGCTCCTTCGCCTCGACCGCGGCCGCGGTCGGGTACATGCCGACCAGCCGCACGTAGCCGCCGAGCGGGATCGCCTTGAGGCCGTACTCCGTCTCGCCGCGGGTGCGGGACCACAGCGTCGGACCGAAGCCGACCATGTACTGGCTGACCCGCACACCGAACCGCTTGGCGGGGATCATGTGGCCCAGCTCGTGCAGGCC
>NCKG01000011.1:0-17004 GCA_002279095.1 Cellulomonas sp. 14-74-6 | reverse complement strand
GTACCCCCGCCGCACCCGGTCGCAGGCCGGGCGCCCGCACCGGGCGCACCGCGTCGGGTGCGGTTGGCGATCTCCCGGCTGGACCCCTGGTCCGTGATGAAGCTGTCGCTGCTGCTGTCCTTCGCCCTCGGCATCATCCTGGTGGTGGCGACCGCGGTGGTGTGGCTCACGCTCGACGGCCTCCACGTGTTCGCCAGCATCAACGACCTGGTCAAGCAGGTGGTCGGCCCGGAGAGCGCCGTCAACGTCACCGACGTGATCAGCTTCCGCAAGGTGATCTCCGGCGCGACGCTCGTCGCGGTGATCGACGTCTTCCTGCTGACCGCGATGTCCACCATCGGCGCGTTCCTCTACAACATCGTGGCGGCGCTGGTGGGCGGCGTGCACGTCACGATGACGGACGAGTAGCCGCGGCACCCGTGCGTTTTGGGCCGGGAAGCGTCGCTGGGGTAGTCTCGACCGGCGCGCGCAGCCCGGCTCCCGGTCACCGCGCCCGGGGCCTATAGCTCAGACGGTTAGAGCGCTTCCCTGATAAGGAAGAGGTCACAGGTTCAAGTCCTGTTAGGCCCACTCGAGGAGGTACCGATGAAGAAGCTGCTGGTCCTCGCCGCCGCTGCCGTCGTCGGCTATGTCGTCTACCAGAGGTACGTGCAGGACCGCGACGAGCGGGACCTGTGGGCCGAGGTCACCGACACCTTCGAGTGACCCACCGCCCCGGACCGTGACCGGTCCGGTTCCCCGGGGGCCATGGCGCAATTGGTAGCGCACCTGCTTTGCAAGCAGGGGGTTACGGGTTCGAGTCCCGTTGGCTCCACCCTTCGGCTCCCACCACCTGTGACGTGCCCGGTCACTCGGGCTCCGGGTGGTCCCCGTTCTCCCCGGCGATCGCGTGGATCAGGTCCTCCTCGGTGAGGCGGTCGCCGCCCAGCACGTCGGTCACCTTGCCCTCGCGCAGCACGACCCGGTACGAGTTGCAGGCGATCGCGGCGGTGGTGATCGGCGGGACGCTGCTCACCGGTGGTGCCGGTTCGCTGATCGGCACGGCCGCCGGCGTGCTGCTGCTCGGCACCATCAACGCGTTCATCCGTGAGCTGCAGCTGGACTCCACCTGGAACAACGTGGTCAGCGGCGCGTTCCTGGTGACCGTCGTGGTGGTGCAGCGGGTGCTGAACTACCGCCGAGCCGAGTGACGACCGACCGACGCTCCACTGACGGTCGACTGACGACCCACGGACCCGACCGTAGGCGGACGACGGGGTCCGGCGGCGGACGCCGGACCCCGTCGTGCGGTCAGCTCACGGGAGCACGACCACCTGGCCGACCATGCCCATGCCGTCGTGGAAGGCGCAGCGGTAGGCGTAGGTCCCCGGTGCCGTGAAGGTGACCGTGAACGTGGACCGCGTCCCGGGCACGTTGAAGATCGACGGGAAGAGCACCCCGGAGGCGAGGTCACCGCCGGAGAACGCCGTCGGGTCGCCGATCGTCATGTACGGGCTCGGCGGCTCGGTGCCGAACGTCACGGTGTGAGGCACCGGGATCATGTTGAGGTTGGCGTCGAACGTCACGCTCTCCCCGACCTTGATCGTGATCTTGTCCTTGACGTACCGCATGACGAGGGCCGTCATGTCGGACGCGCCGACGTACACGTGGTTCGCCGTCGCGAGGTCGCGGGCGTTCGCGTAGAGGGCGTTCCCGTCGTCGAGCAGCGCACCGCGGGCGGCGTTGGCCTGCGAGTCGTACTGCTGCTGGGTGAACGGGTAGGCCGTCCCCGCGGCCCGGACGTGGACCACGCCGACCATGGCGGCACCGTGCAGGTAGCACGTGTAGGTGTAGTCGCCGGGGCCCGTGAACGTCAGCTCGTAGCTGCCGACCGCCGGGGGGAGCGCCGGGTCGGACGTCGTCGCCATCACGCCGGAGTTGCGGAACTGTCCGGGAGCGGAGATCCAGGTCTCCGGGGTCTGCACGGCCATGTAGGTCTTCGACGGGTCGAACCCGTCCGACGGGTGCTGGGCGTCGATGAACGAGACGGTGTGCGGTTCCATCGACGCCGCGACCCAACGGACCGTGTCGCCGGTGTCGACCCAGATCTCGGACGGCCCGTAGGCCATCCCCTGGACGGACCCGGACCTGGACTGGGCGCCCACCTGCACCGTCCAGGTAGTGGCGTTCACCACGGCTCCGGCGGGTGCTGCGGTGAAGGCCGCGAGGGCCAGGCCGGCCAGGCCGGCGACCAGGACGGACAACCGGCGACGTGAACGATGCGATGACATCTGAGCCTCCATGACCGCGCGGACTGCGGGTGCGCCGGGCCGGGCTGCACGGGTCGTGCAGAGGTCCCGGTGCCCAGGGCGGCGCCCGCTCCCCTCGGCGGGGCCGCCCTGCGGAGGTCACGCTAAGGTTTGCCTACCCTGTCCGAATCGGGCGTTTCCCTATGGTTTGGGCGCTTCTGCGGTTCTCGCGGCCCGGCCCCAGCGCCCCCTTGCACCCGCTGCGCCTCCTGCACCCGCTGCGCCTCCTGCACCCGCTGCTGGCCCTGCACCCGCAGCACGAGCTCCGCACGTGAACGGACGCCGAGCTTGCGGTAGACGTGCCCCAGCGTCGCCTCCACGGTCTTGGGACTGACGAACAGCTTGAGCGCCATCTCACGGTTGGTCAGGCCCGTCACGGCCAGCTCGACGACCCGCTGCTCGGCAGCAGTCAGCCCGAGGTCGCCCGCGGCGGCAGCATGGCAACGGGCCAGCTCCCGCACCGCCCGCTCGATCCACACGCGAGCGCCGACGTCCTCGAACAGGCCGAGCGCCAGAGCCACCGTGGCCGCCGCCGCGCGGCGCTGCCGGGCGCGCCGCTGCAGCTGGCCCAGCACGAGGAGCGTCCGACCGCGTTCGATCGGGTTGGCCAGCCGCCGGTGCTGGACCACGGCGTCCTCCGCGACGGCGATCGCCGCGGTCAGGTCACCGTCGGCGGCCAGCTGCAACGCCCGGCAGCGGTACCCGGCGGCCAGCGCCCAGGGACGGTCCAGTCGCTGCCCGTTGTCCAGGAGAAGAGCGACCAGCGGTTCCGCCTCGGCCGACCGGCCGAGCGCGATCAACGCCTCCGCTGCGTCCGGGGCGAAGGGCGCCGCTGACGGTTCGCCGTAGCCCATGGCGGCGGCGGCCTGGGCCAGCGGGCCGAGCCGGTCCGCGGCCTCGTCGTACCGTTCGAGGGAGACAGCGAGGAACCCGAGCGTGACCAGGGGCCACACCCGCACTGCCATCGAGCCACCCCGCTCGAAGATCGCGAGCGCCGCCTCCGCCGCCCCCCGGGCCACGCCGGCGTCCCCGTCGTAGGCGGCGAGCTGGGCGCGCGTGCACAGCGCGATCGCCCGAGGGAAGTCGGTGCCGAGCTGGTCGGCGCGCACCTGCGTGTCGGCGACCAGCTCCCGAGCGCTCCGCAGGTCGCCGCGCCAGCACTCGATGTTCACCGCGTGGAACGCCGCGAAGAGGAGGTCGGCCTCCGCGCCCCGTTCGAGGCAGCGCCGGCGCACGTCGGCCAGCACGGTCGTCGCCTCCTCGAGCCGGCCCGTCCACGCCGCGAGCAGCCCGCTGACCAGGCTCGGCCAGAACATCACCGAGGTGCTGGACTCGCGGTCCTCGAGCGCGAGCGCGCGCACCAGCCGGGGCGCGTCGAGCCCGTCGCCCGCGAGGAACCGCACCATGACGGCCGCGGCGAGCGCCTCGGCCAGCACCGCGTCGTCACGGGACCGCTGGGCCGCCGCGATCGTGCTGTCGACCCGCGCCGCGGCCTGCGGGATGCGGCCGAGGTTGACCAGGACGAAGAGCAGCTCGGTGAGCACCTGCGCGCGCAGCCGGGCATCGGCCCCGGGTTCGTCGAGGGCACGTTCGAGGCAGACGGCGGCCTCGTCGTAGCTGTCGTCGTGCAGCCGGACGAGGGCGAGGGCGGCGTGCGCCTGTGCACGTTCCGGTCCGTCGGAGGTGTCCGCCAGCACCCCCTCGAGCAGCCGCCGGGCGGCGTTCGGGTCGCCCGAGTCGAGCCGGTGCCGGGCGACGAGGACGCGCCGAGCCGGGCTGTCCCCGCCGAGCCGGAGCGACAGCTCCAGCAGGTCGGCGGCCTCGGCGGGTGCGCCCCTGGCCCGCGCCAGCTGGGCGGCGTGGTCGAGCGCCTCCTCGGTGTCGCGGTCGAGCCGGAGGGCACCGAGCGCCAGGTGCCGGGCCCGTTCCTCGGGCTCGACCACCGCACCGGCCAGCCGCTGATGGATGAGACGTCGCTCGCCGGCGTCGGCCAGCGCATAGGCGCCGGCGCGCAGCAGCGGGTGCGTGGGACGCACGTGGTGGCCGTCGATCCGCAGCACGCCGGCCGTCTCTGCGGCGAGCAGCCCGTCGGCTGCGGAGGGGCCGACGACGAGCTCCACGAGCTCGACGGTCGGGTCCGCCATCGCCGCCACGGCGACCACTGCCCGACGTGCCTCGGCCGGAAGGAGGTCGAGCCGGGCGTGCACGAGCTGCGTCAGGGTGGCCGGGAACCCGCTCCGCGCGTGCTCCGGTCCGGACTCCGCGACGAAGCGCGCCAGCTCGAGAGCGAAGAACGGGTTGCCTCCGGACTCCCGCCCGATCCGGGTGATCTCCGGCCTGACCAGCGACGGGCCGAGGTGCTCGGCGAGCACCTGCCCGAGGGATGCCTCGTCCATCGGTACCACCGGCACCCGCAGGCGCCGGTCCCGGTCGGGCAGCGCCAGCCACGGGAGGGGGTCCGCTCCGGCCTCGGTCGGGGCGGTGGCGAGCACGCCGAGGCCGCGCGTCACCCGGCGCAACGCATGGGCGACGACCGCGGCGGACGAGGCATCCACCCACTGGGCGTCGTCGACGGCCAGCAGCGCGGGTGCCTGCTCGACGAGCCGCAAGAGCACCGTGGTGAGAGCGGCCTGCACCGCGCGCGGGTCGACGGCACGGTCGGGGGCGTCGACGCGGTAGAGGACCGCGTCCAAGGCTCGGCGTTGCGGCGCCGGGAGGTCGGTGACGAGAGGCGCCGGGACGGCGGTCAGCAGGTCGGTGAGGGTCTGGTAGGAGAGCACCGCATCGGCGACGCCCGGGCTGGCGACGAGGACGACGACGCCCCTGGCGACGGCCAGGTCGACGCCGGCCTTCCAGATCGCCGTCTTGCCGATCCCCGACTCGCCCTCGAGGATCAGCGCCGTGGACGCGTCCGCGAGCGAGCTCAGCAGGTCCTCGACGACCTCGAGCTCACGCCGTCGCCCGACCAGCGGCCCGCGCACGGCGTCAGGTTCCCACACCCCCGGCTGCGGGGCCCAGGGTCAGCCGCGGCGGTACGCCGCGCCGCGGGCGGTGATGTCCGTCAGCACCTCGGGCGGGTACACGTCCTCCGGCTCGCGGGTGACCGGGCCCTCCTCGAGGGTCGCCCAGTGCCAGGTCGGCTGGACCGTCGGCTGGCCGCCCTCCAGGCCGAGGCGCAGGTCGAGCAGCACCGCGTAGCGGTAGCCGAACCGCCGCTGGATGGCCGTCGCGCGGCCGAAGTCGCCGGCGGTCGAGCCGCGGGTGGCGTGGTCGGCGGTGAGCTCGAGGATCAGCAGGTTCTCCTCCGGGCCGAGGTGGCCGCGACGGTGCACGATCAGGTCCGGGATGCGCCGGCCCTCGGAGCCCGCGTCCTCGAGGCGAACCGCCTTCTCCAGGGCCATCGCCGATCGGTCGTACTCCGCGTCGATGTCCCAGGCGTTCTCGATCATCGGCCGCAGGTACCAGCCGAGGTGGAAGGCGATGGTGCGTTCCGATGCGCTGCTGGTGCCGCTCGACGGGGTGAACAGCGTCCACTCGTTGGCGATCGTGTTGGTCAGCGCGATGCGCACGCGTGCCTGAAGGTCTGCCAGCTGCATGGCCAGACGGTACCGCGCAGACGTCCGGCATCTGGTGGGTTGTCCACGCAGATGTCCGCAGATGGCAAAAGAACGGTCAGGGGATGCCCAACTGCTCCCGCACCGGCTCGACACCGTGCAGCGTCAGGACCGGCCGCATCCACTCGGGGCGGGCGTCCCAGCGCTCGCGGTCCATCCGGTAGCGCCACTGCTGCGCCGCGACCCCTTCCCTCGCGACGGTCACCAGACCGTTGCGGTCGTAGCCGAGCTTGGTGGAGACGGCGTTCGAGGGGCCGTTGTCCAGGAAGGCGCCGCTGGTCGCCTCCCGGGCGCCGAACCCCTCGAAGAGCAGGTGGAGCACCAGCACGCGCATCCGGGTGCCGACCCCGTTGCCCTGGTGGCGCTGCCCCAACCACGAGCCGGTCTCCGCGGTGCGGGTCACGGGGAAGCGGGCGGACCTGGCCGACTGCAGGCCGATCGGCAGGCCGTCGACCAGCACCGCCAGCTCGAGGCACCACGAGTCGACCGTCAGGGCCGACCGCTGACCCCACAGGTACTGGAGCACGTTGCGCGACACCGTCGTGCAGTCGCCCCGGGACCACGGGATGGTGAACGGCATGGCGTCCGGCGCGTGGATCCCCCGACCGGCCTCGCGTGCGACGGTCACCATCAGGTCGTCGTCCGGCCAGCGCAGCTCGAGGTCGCCGGAGACCACGCGCAGGCCTGCCACCGGCCACAGCTGGGTCAGGTCCTCGTCCATCGGTCGAGGGTCGCCGCCGCCGCGCGCGCAGGTCAACCGCATTCGCGAGGAGGCCGCGCGGCCGAGCGGTGGTACGTGGCCACGCTGAGCGCGGCCGGCACGACGAACGGCGAGGCCCCGGAGACCCGGGACCCCGCCGTCGTCGTGCTGCCGCCCGCGCGGCGACCGATCAGATGCCGCCCGAGGGGTTGTCCTTGTCCACGGCGTCCTCGGTCGCGTCCGCGACGTCCTCCGCCTTGTTCGCCGTGCGCCGCGTGACCTTCTTCGCGGCTTCCTCGGCCGAGGCGCGGGCCTCGTCGAGCTTCTCGGCCGCCTTGCGGGTCGCCTCCCGGCTCTTCGCGACGGCCGAACCGGCCGCCTCGCCCACGGCGTCCGCCGCGTCGCCCACCGCATCCGTCATGGACGCGCGCACGTCGTGCGTGTGGGTGTGCAGCGAGTCCGCCCCGGTGCCACCGGTCGGGTCGGTCGGCTCCCACGGCTCGGCCCACGGGTCCACCGTCGAGCGCGAGCGGAACCAGGCGGCGCCTGCGGCGCCGGCACCGACGAGCAGGCCCACCACCATGAACGTGCTCAGGCCCTTGTGGGACTTCTTGGGCGGGGCCACGTGCACCTGCTTCTTCAGCTCGGCCGCGTTCGCCTTGGCGACCTCCGCTGCGGTGTCGGCAGCCTTGACCGCCGCCGCGCCGGCCTTCTCCGCCGCCTCGTTCAGGGCGGTGACCAGGCGTGGGATCAACTCGTCCACCAGCTTGTCGTGCGCGGTGTCGATCGCCGGCGCCGCCTTCTCGGCCGCCTTCTCCACCCGCGGTGCCGCGGCCTTGACGCTCTCGTTGTAGGCGTTCTCGAGGCGGGGAAGCAGCCAGTCGATGAAGGCCTCCACCCGAGGTGTCGTCCACTCCTTGGCATGCACGGCGGCGCCCGTCAGCGTGGTGCCGAGGTCGGCTGCCTGCTCCTTCAGCTTGTCGGGGTCAACGTCGAGCTTGCTGTGCTTCGTCATCTGCCACTCCCGGACGTCGTTGCTGGTCTCGAGGCTGTGACCTCCCACTCTGCCACCGCGGGCCCCGCTGCGCAGGAGGGCTCCGTGCGAGACTGACGCCATGTTTGCGACTCTGCACACCACCGCCGGCGACATCCGTGTCGAGCTGTTCCCCAACCACGCGCCGCGCACCGTGGCGAACTTCACCGGGCTGTCCACCGGCTCCCAGGAGTGGACGGACCCGAGCGGCGCCACGCGCACCGACCCGCTCTACAAGGGCGTGGTCTTCCACCGCGTCATCCCGGGCTTCATGATCCAGGGCGGTGACCCCCAGGGCACCGGCCGCGGCGGCCCGGGCTACAACTTCGACGACGAGATCCACCCCGAGCTGACGTTCTCCGAGCCGTACGTGCTGGCCATGGCCAACGCGGGCAAGCGGCTCGACCCGGTCACCGGGAAGATGGGCGGCACCAACGGCTCCCAGTTCTTCATCTCGGTGGCACCGACGCCATGGCTGAACGGCAAGCACACCATCTTCGGCAAGGTGGCCGACGACGCGAGCAAGGCCGTGGTCGACGCCATCGCCACCACTCCGACCCGCCCGGGCGACCGACCCGTGCAGGACGTGGTGATCGACTCCATCACCGTCGAGGACTGACCATCACCACTCCCGACCCCCTGGGTGCCGGTACCGCGGCACCCCCGGTGTGCCCGCGGCACCCCGACCGGATCAGCTACGTGCGCTGCCAGCGCTGCGGGCGCCCCGTGTGCCCGCAGTGCCAGCGCCCGGCGGCGGTCGGGGTGCACTGCGTGGACTGCGTCGCGGCAGCCAGCCGGACGGCGCCGGTGGCGCGCACGGCGTTCGGCGGTCGGGTACGGGGCGGCCGACCCGTGGTCACCCTCACGCTGATCTCCGTGAGCGTGGGCAGCTACCTGCTCCAGCTGACCACACCGGGATGGACCACTCGGTGGGCCTTCAGCCCCGCCATCGGCTCGGTGCAGCCGTACCGGTTCCTCACTGCGGCGTTCCTGCACTCACCTGCGAGCTTCCTGCACATCGTGTTCAACATGGTGGCGCTGTGGACGGTCGGGCCGTTGCTGGAGCAGATGCTCGGCCGGGCCCGGTACCTGACGCTGTACCTGATGGCTGCTGTGGGCGGGTCCGTCGGGTCCGTTCTGCTGGCGCCGCTGACGGACAGCTGGAACGTGGCGATCGTCGGGGCCTCCGGTGCCGTGTTCGGGCTGTTCGGCGCGATCCTGGTGGTGCTGCGCCGGGTGGGTGCGGACGCTCGCGGCATCCTCGGCGTGATCGTGATCAACCTGGTGATCGGCTTCGTGCCGGGGCTGGGGATCGCCTGGCAGGCGCACGTCGGGGGGCTCGTCGTCGGCCTGCTCCTGGGCCTCGCCTACGCCCATGCCCCGGCACCTCGGCGCCGGCTGGTCGCCGTGGCAGCGCCGGCGGCCGTCGCTGCGCTGCTGGTCGTGGCGACCGTGCTCGTGTACCGCTCGTTCGGTCTGTTGTGACCCGTTCGGCGGGCCCGACCTGCGGAATCACAGCCGTGTAGTTATCCACAGCGTTGTTCACCGCTGGGGACAACCAGCGCGTTCACCGCCAGCGCGTCGTCATCCCGAAGCCGATGAGGATCAGCCCGAACCCGGCCGCCAGGTTCCACTGACCGATCCCGGGGATCGGGTAGGTGTGGCCGCTCTGCGCCGTCAGATAGGTCACGACGATCCAGGCGAGACCGATCACCATGAGGCTCAGCATCACCGGGACGAACCACGGTGGGTTCGGCTTGCGCGGCGCAGCCTTCCCAGGGGGCGGGGTGTAGGCGACCTTCTTCCGCGACCTCGACTCAGGCACGTCCGGGTGCTCCTTCGGGCGATGTGTGACCGCCGCGCCCGCGGCCGTCGCCGGCCGGTGGCCGAGGCGGGACCGGGGGCTGCCGCCCGGGGGACGGACCTCGCGGAGAGCCGTACTGACCGGGCGCAACGTGACCTAGCCTAGACGGTGCACGCCCTCGGACCGCGTGCACCGGCCCGTCACCAGGAGCGTTGCGTGAGCGAGCGCCCGCACCGCCTGCACCTGCCTCGCGGCAGCGTGTCCGTCGGCGTGGTGCTGCTGCTGTCCGCGGTGCTCTTCTCCGAGTCCGCCCGCAGCGCAGCAGGGTCGATCTCGCGGCACCCGACGGACCTGCGCGGCGTGACCCAGGCGGAGTCGGACAAGGTGGCTCGGCTCTCGGCTCAGGTGGACGAGCTGCGGAGCGAGGTCGACGCGCTGACGGCGGCGAACAGCCTGCCCGGGGTGTCGACGGACGCGGTGGGGAGCGGCTACCTGGTGGCGGGCGGCGAGGTGCCCGTCAGCGGGCCCGGGCTGACGGTGGTGCTGGACGACGCGCCCGTGGACTCGCCTCGTCGGGGAAACGTCAGCCCCGATGTGCTCGTCGTGCACCAGCAGGACCTCCAGGCTGTGATGAACGCGCTGTGGGCCGGCGGCGCCGAGGCGATGGAGCTCCAGGACCAGCGGGTCGTGTCCACCAGCTCCTTCCGCTGCGTCGGCAACGTCCTGCGCCTGCACGGCCGCGTCTACTCCCCGCCGTACGAGGTTCGGGTGCTAGGCGACCCACGCAAGCTGCGTGCGGCGCTCGACGCGTCGGCCGCGGTGCGGGCCTACGTCCGCGACTCCGCGCAGGTGGGCCTCGGGTGGCAGGTCACGGACTCGGCTGAGCTCCGGCTGCCGGCGTTCTCCGCCACGGACCTGACCTACGCGTCGGTGCCGGCCGGTGTCCAGGTGCTGCCGGGTCTGCCCGAACCCGCGAGCACCTCCCCGCCCACGAGCGCCGCCGCACGGGGAGGCGCCCGGTGAGCGGGCGCCCGGAACGCACGAGCCAAGGAGTCGCCGAATGAGCACCGACGTCGTCCCGAGCCGCCGCGCGGCGGCCCGCAGCCGTGCCACCGCCCGCCGGCGCGGCTTCGTATGGGGCGCCGTCGGGGTGCTGGGCGAGCTCCTGCTGACAGCGGGCGTGCTCGTGCTCGGCTTCCTGGCCTGGCAGCTGTGGTGGACGGACGTGGAGGGCAACGCCGGTCAGGCCCGTGTCGTCCAGTCGCTGCCGTGGGCGACACCGGTGCCGACCAGCACCACGGGCGCCGTGGCCTCGAGTCCTCTGTCCGCTGCCGGGCCGAAGGTCGCGACGCCGCGGCGCGACGACCCGCCCGTGATGGCCGAGCCCGGGCACGCGACGACGTTCGCCACGTTGCAGGTTCCTCGGTGGACCGGGGAGCCGGAGCGGCCCATCAGCGAGGGCACCGACCGGGCCACCGTGCTCGACGTGCTCGGGATCGGTCACTACGAGGGCACCGCGATGCCGGGCGCCGTGGGGAACTTCGCGACGGCGGCCCATCGGACGACCTACGGCAAGCCCTTCAACCGGATCGCCGAGCTGCAGGTGGGCGACGCACTCGTCGTCCGGACGAAGGACGCGTGGTACGTCTACAAGGTGACGTCGTGGGAGATCGTGCTGCCGTCCCAGGTCGAGGTGATCGCGCCGGTGCCCAACAAGCCCGGGGCCGTCCCCACGGAGCGGACCATCACCCTGACCACGTGCACGCCCATGTACTCCGCCGCCCAGCGGTACATCGTGCACGGGGTGCTGGACTACTGGGCGCCGGCCTCCGACGGGGTGCCGGCCGAGCTGCTGAGGGGCGCATGATGTACGCGTGGCTGTGGCGGCACCTGCCGGGGCCGGTGGCGGTGCGGGTGCTGATCAGTGTGGTGCTGGCTGCCGCCGTTCTGGCGGCGAGCTTCGTCTGGGTGTACCCGGCGATCGCTCCCTACATGCCCTTCAACCAGACGACCGTGGGTGAGTGATGACGAAGATCCTGGTGGTCGACAACTACGACTCGTTCGTCTACACGATCGTCGGGTACCTCAACCAGCTCGGTGCCGACACGGTGGTGGTGCGCAACGACGCGGTGCCGCCGGTGTCCGACCGGGTGGCCTTCGACGGCGTGCTGGTGTCACCGGGACCGGGGACGCCGTCGGCCGCCGGCTCGTCGATGCAGGTGATCCGGGACTGCGCCGAGGCGGGGACGCCGATGCTCGGCGTCTGCCTGGGGCACCAGGCGCTCGGTGAGGTGTACGGCGGGGTGGTCACGCACGCCCCGGAGCTGATGCACGGCAAGACGAGCGAGGTGCAGCACGACGGTCGTGGCGTGCTCGCGGGGCTGCCGTCGCCGTTCACCGCCACGCGGTACCACTCGCTGGCCGTGGTGGACGGGACGTTCTCCGACGAGCTCGAGGTCACCGCCACGGCGAACGGCATCATCATGGGCCTGCAGCACCGGACGCTGCCGCTGCACGGCGTGCAGTTCCACCCCGAGTCGGTGCTGACCCAGGGCGGTCACCGGCTGCTGGCGAACTGGCTGGCGGTGTGCGGCGACGACGGGGCGGTGGGGCGGTCCGAGGGGCTGCACCCGCTGGTGCGCGCCTGATCCTGCGCCGCTGGTCGGCAGCCCGGACCCGTCCGACGACGAGAACGGCCGCCCACCGGTTCGGTGAGCGGCCGTCATCGCGCTGCGTGGCGGTTACGGAGCCGCGGTGGCCGTCGAGGTGCTGCTCGGACCGGGGCCGCCCGAGACGGTCAGCGTGATCTGCTGGTTGATCCCGACGGTCGTGCCCGAGGGCGGGCTGACGCTGATCACGGTGCCCGCCGGATGGTCGGACGGGTTCTTCTTCGGGTCCAGCGTGGTGACCTGGATGTTGGTCAGGCCGGCGCTGGTCAGCGCCGCCTTGGCGGCGTCCACGGTGACGGTGGGACCCGTGATGCCCGACGGGATCGTCGCGGTGGTCGGGGCTGCCCCGACGGTGATCGTCACCACGGTGCCCTGCTTGAGGATCGACTTGTCCGGACGGTCCTGGGCGGTGACGACGCCCACCTGCTTGGGGTCGGTGACCGGCTGGGTCGTCACGTTGTTGCCCAGCTTCAGCGCCGTCAGCGCCGCCACGGCGTCCGCCTGCTTCTGGCCCACCAGGTTGCCGAGCACGACGTTCCCCGAGGAGACCGACAGCTTGACGGTGGAACCCGCGGCGACCGTCTGGCCGGCGATCGGGTCCGTCTTGGTCACCTGGCCCTGCGGGAAGTTCGGGTTGTCGTCGGACGTCTGCGTGGGGTCGACGACGAAGCCGGCGGCCTTCAGCTCGGTGGTGGCGTCCGCGACCGTCTTGCCGGTGACGTCCGGCACCTTGAGGCTGGACGGACCCTTGGACAGGTAGAGCAGGACGGAGCTGTTCAGCGGCTGGGAGGTACCCGCGGCGGGGTCGGTCCGGGTGACGCTGCCGGCCGGGACCGAGTCGGAGTTCTCCTGCTGGGTGCCGGACACCTTGAGCTTCGCGGCATCGAGCTTGTCCCTGGCCTGCTGCTCCGTGAGGTTGACGACGTCCGGAACACTCGTCGTGGTCGGCGCGGCCGTGCCGCGCTGCGACAGCAGCAGCCAGACGAGCCCGCCCACCGCGAGCACCGCGATGCCGACCAGCAGCCAGACCAGCCAGCCGCGGCCGCGCTCGTCGTCCTCGGGGATACCCGCGCCGGGCGTCGTGATGCCCGTCGCCCCCCACGCCGCCGAGCCCGGCGTGAACGCCTGGGTGGCCGCGGTGGCCGGCGCCATCACCTGGGTGGCCTCGCCTGCGGCGAGGGCACCGGCGGCACCGGCCACCGCGAAGGCGCCGACCGGCGGTGCGCCCACCGCACCGCCTCGCAGCACCGCTTCGAGGTCCGCCCGGAACTCGCCGGCCGTCTGGTAGCGGTCGTCCCGCTCCTTGGCCAGCGCCTTCAACGTGATGCGGTCCAGGGTCTCCGGCACGTCCGAGGCGATGTCGCTCGGTGCCGGCGGGTTCTCACGGACGTGCTGGTAGGCGACCGCGACCGGGGAGTCGCCGGTGAACGGCGGACGGCCGGTGAGCAGCTCGAACAGCAGGCAGCCGGTGGAGTACAGGTCGGAGCGGGTGTCCACCTGCTCGCCGCGGGCCTGCTCCGGGGACAGGTACTGGGCGGTGCCGATGACGGCCTGCGTCTGCGTCATCGTCGCGGCCGAGTCCGCCACGGCGCGCGCGATGCCGAAGTCCATCACCTTGACCGCGCCCGTGGGGGTCAGCATGACGTTGGCCGGCTTGATGTCGCGGTGCACGATCCCGGCGTGGTGCGAGTACTCCAGCGCAGACAGCACGCCGGCGGTGATCTCCACCGCCTCCTCGATGGGCACGGCGGCGCCGTCGCGCAGGATGTCCCGCACGGTGTGGCCCTCGACGTACTCCATGACGATGAAGGGCACGTGCGCGACCAGGCCGGTCGGCTCCGTCACCACGTCCTCGCCGGTGTCGTAGACGGCGACGATCGCCGGGTGGTTCAGCGATGCGGCGGCCTGCGCCTCGCGGCGGAACCGGTTCTGGAACGACGGGTCACGGGCCAGGTCGGAGCGCAGGATCTTGATCGCGACCGTGCGGCCGAGCCGCCGGTCGTGACCGATGTGCACCTCGGCCATGCCGCCGCGCCCGATCAGCTCGCCGACCTCGTACCGGCCGGCGAGGATGCGGGTCCCCTCATCCACCACGTAGGTGCCCTTCAGCGTCGTCCGTCGGCGGTGGTGTGCCACCGGCCGTCCTGCCCGATCATCCCATCCGCAACGCCGGCCGGACCGGTGCTGTCCGGCGTGGCTGCGAGCACCACGCCCGGTGCCGTCGTGCCCGGTACCGCGTCCGCCCTGGTCAGGCTGCTGGCCAGGGCCGCCCCCAGCAGCGCCACCACGATCAGCACCGCGATCACCACGATCCAGCGCCACCGGGCCGGTCCCCGGGTGGTCACGTCGGTCACCCAGCCCGGGGTGGCCGGCGCCGGTCCCGAGCGGGTGGAGCGGGTGCCGGTGGCGGCGGGAGCCGTGCGGCGGGCGGTGTGCCGGCCGGCCGTGGCCTCGGCCGGCCGCACGCGGTGGCGCGGCGGGAAGGACGGCGGGACGGCGTCGGTGGAGCGAGCGGCGGGGGTCGCGGTGCGAGCGTCCGACGTGCCGGTGGTCGACGTGCCCGCGCCGGTGGCCGCCGCCGTCCCGGCCGCTGCGCCCGTCACGGTCCCGGCGGCTGTGCCCGTCGCCGCACCCGTAGACGTGCCCGTAGACGTGCCCGTCGGCACCCGGACCGGCGGCTCCGGTGCGGTGACCACCATCGGGACGCCGGACACCGGCGTGTGCGGCAGCAGCCGGTCGAGGGTCACGGCCAGCTGCTCGCCGGACTGCGGTCGCTTGGCCGGGTCCTTCGACAGCAGGCGGAGCACCAGGTCGGCGAGCGCGTGGTCGACCGACGACGGCAGCGGCGGGACCGGGTCGTTGACGTGCGCCACCGCGATGTCCACCGCCGTGGGTCCGGTGAACGGCCGCTTGCCCGCCAGCGCCTCGTAGGCCACCACGCCCAGGGAGTACAGGTCCGACAGACGCGTGGCCGGCCGGCCGACGGCCTGCTCCGGGGACAGGTACTGGGCGGTGCCCATCACCATCCCGGTCGCGGTCATCGTCGGCTGGTCCTGCGCCAACGAGACGCCGAAGTCGGTGATCTTCACACGGTTGCCGCGGCCGATCAGGATGTTGCCCGGCTTGACGTCGCGGTGCACCACCCCGGCCTCGTGCGCGGCATGCAGCGCACGGGCCGTCTGGGCGAGGATCGGCAGCAGCCGGCGCGGCTCGAGCACCGGCTCGCGTTCCAGCAGGTCGGAGAGGGGTTCGCCGACGACGAGCTCCTGCACCAGGTAGGCCGAGCCCTCCTGCTCGCCGTAGTCGTACAGGGCCGCGATGTTGCCGTGCGACAGGGCAGCGGAGTTGCGGGCCTCGGTGCGGAACCGCTCGAGGAAGCCGCGGTCGCCGGCGAACTCCTCACGCAGCACCTTCACGGCGACGGGCCGGCCGAGGGCCTCGTCCTGCGCCTCCCACACCTCTCCCATGCCACCCACCGCGATGCGGCGGGCGAGCCTGTACCGTCCGCCGAGCGCGACCCCCGGTGCCGTCCTCACCTGCCCGTCACCGCCTTGATCACGGCCTTGGCGATCGGTGCGGCGACCGCACCGCCGGTCGCGTCGTTGCCGAGGCTGCCGCCGTGCTCGACGAACACCGCGACGGCCACCTTCGGGGCGTCGGCCGGTGCGAACGCGGTGAACCACGCGTGGGGAGCCTGCCCGGCGGCCGTCTCGGCCGTGCCCGTCTTGCCCGCCACCTGCATGCCCGGGATCTGCGCCGCGGTGCCGGTGCCGTTGTTGACGACGCCGAGCATCATGTCGCGCAGCGTCGCGGCGTCGCCCGACGACAGCGCCTGGGAGTAGGTGCTGGGCTGCGCCTGGCTGACCACCGTCAGGTCCGCGGCGCGCACCGTCTGGACCAGGTAGGGCCGCATCAGCACGCCCCCGTTGGCGATCGCCGCGGCGACCATCGCCATCTGCAGCGGCGTGGCCTGCACGTCCCGCTGCCCGATGGCCGACTGCGCCGTCTCCGGGGCGTCCAGCCCGGCGGGCATCACCGACTGCGTGACCGCCATCGGGATGGTCAGCGACGGGTCGTCGAAGCCGAACTTGTCGGCCTGCGCCTTGATCGCCGCAGCGCCGAGGTCGAGCCCGACCTGGGCGAACGCGGTGTTGCAGGACACGCGCAGGGCATCTGCCAGGCTGACGGTCGCACCGCCGCAGCTCTCGCCACCGAAGTTGCTGAGGGTGGCGGTGGTGGTGGGCAGCGCCAGCTGCAGCGGCGCCGGCACCTGCGTCTGGGCGGTGTACTTGCCGCTGGCCAGCGCCGCCGCCGCGGTGACCAGCTTGAACGTCGAGCCGGGTGCGTACCGGTCCTGGATCGCGTGGTTGCGCAAGGGGTTGCCGTCGGCCTTGTCGAGCTGCTGGTAGGCGGCGCTCGCCGCCGCGGTGTCGTGGACCGCCAGGGCGTTCGGGTCGAAGCCGGGGGTCGACACCATCGCGAGGATCTTGCCGGTGGACGGCTCGATGGCGACGACGGCACCGCGCTGGTTGCCCAGGGCGGTGCGCGCCGCCTGCTGGGCCGCCGGGAGGATCGTCGTCTCCACCGCCGCACCCTCCGTAGGCCGGCCGGTGAGCAGGTCACGGATGCGGGTGAAGAACAGCTGGTCGCTGCGGCCGGTCAGCTGACCGTTGGCCGCCTTCTCCAGCTGGGACGGTCCGTTGGCGATCGAGTAGTAGCCGGTCACCGCCGAGTACAGCTCTGCGTTGGCGTACTGCCGCTGGTAGCCGAAGGCGTCGTTCACCTTGGTGCTCGAGGCGATCGCCGTGCCGCCGGCGACGATCGGTCCGCGCGGGTTGCCGTACTCGCGGTACAGGGTGCGGACGTTGCGCGGGTCGTTGTTCAGCTTGCTCGCCT
>NCKG01000258.1:0-2923 GCA_002279095.1 Cellulomonas sp. 14-74-6 | reverse complement strand
GTGTTCGCCGCGAGGGTCAGGATCAGGCCGGTCACCACGGCCGTGATGGCGAACATCCACCCGGCGCCGTGGAACACCGAGGCGGCGAGCTGGCTGATCACGGGGTGCTGCACGTACGAGTCGCCCACCGGCACCCCGTTGCGCAGCAGCTGCTCGCCCGGCCGGTCGGCGAACGTGATCCCGGTGGCGCGCGACAGCAGCAGGATCGACATGATCATCGTGATCGAGATGCCGCCGAGCATGGCCAGGGTGGTGGCGGCGTTCTTCGACTTGGGCTTGCGGAACGCGGGCACACCGTTGGAGATCGCCTCGACACCCGTCAGCGCCGCCGAGCCGGACGCGAAGGCCCGCAGCACCAGGAACGCGCCTCCCAGACCGGTGACCCCCGTCTGGTACCCCGCCTCCGGGTTGAGCGTGAAGCCGGCGCTCTCGGCCATCGGGAGGTGGCCGGTCGCGTAGCGGACGGCACCGACCATGGCCAGCAGGCCGATCACCGCCATGAAGCAGTACACCGGGATCGCGAACGCCGTCCCGGACTCCTTGACCCCGCGCAGGTTGATCAGCATCAGCACGACGACCAGGCCGATGGCGAAGTCCCGCTCGTGACCCTGCAGGGCAGGGATCGCCGTCGCCGCGTACTGCGCGCCCGACGAGATGGACACGGCCACCGTCAGCACGTAGTCGACCAGCAGCGCGCTCGCGACGGTCACGCCCGCGTTCGGGCCGAGGTTCACGGTGGCGACCTCGTAGTCACCACCGCCGGAGGGGTACGCGTGCACGTTCTGCCGGTAGGAGGCGACCACGGTCACCATGACCACGACCACCGCGACGCCGATCCACGGCGAGATCGCCAGCGCGGCGACCCCGGCGATGGACAGGGTCAGCAGGATCTCGTCCGGGGCGTACGCCACCGAGGAGAGTGCGTCGGAGGCGAACACCGGAAGGGCGATGCGCTTGGGCAGCAGCGTGTGACCGAGGCGGTCGCTGCGCATGGGGCGGCCCAGCAGGAGCCGCTTGGCCGCATCGGCGATCTCGGACACGAGGCCAGATCGTATGCCCCGGGCGCGCACGCCACAGCCCGGCCCCGGCGGCGACCAGGCCGGCCCTCGCAGCAGTCCCGGGCGGTCGTCGAGCGCCCGTTCGGCACAGGTCCTCCGCCCGTCCGGGCTCCTCACCGCCGGGCCGCGGCCCTCCGATCGAGGCTGTAGCGTGACCGCCTGTGCACTTCGTCATCATGGGCTGCGGCCGCGTCGGCGCGACGCTGGCCCTCTCGCTCGAGGGCCGCGGCCACTCCGTCGCTGTGATCGACCAGAACCCCGAGGCGTTCCGCCGCCTCGACTCGAGCTTCGAGGGCAAGAAGGTCACGGGCCTCGGCTTCGACCGCGACACACTGACGGGTGCGGGGATCGAGGACGCGTTCGCCTTCGCCGCCGTCTCCGACGGTGACAACTCGAACATCCTCGCCGCGCGCGTGGTGCGCGAGACGTTCGGCGTGCAGAACGTCGTCGCACGCATCTACGACCCGCACCGCGCGGAGATCTACCAGCGGTTGGGTATCCCGACGGTCGCGACGGTCCGCTGGACCGCCGACCAGGTGCTGCGCCGCATGCTCCCGATGGGCGCGCAGGACCAGTACCGCGACGCCTCGGGGCACATCAGCCTCGCCCAGGTGGACGTCCACGCGGGCTGGATCGGCCGACCGCTGCGCGCGATCGAGGCGGCCACCGGGGCGCGCGTCGCCTACGTCACCCGGTACGGCGACGGCATCCTCCCGGCCGCCGACACGGTGCTGCAGGAGAACGACGTGCTGCACGTGCTGCAGCGGGTCGAGGACATGGACGCCGTCGAGCGCGTGCTCGGCACCGCACCGGGGGTGACGGAGTGAGGGTGGTCATCGCAGGCGCGGGATCCGTGGGCCGGTCGATCGCGCGCGAGCTGCTGGCGCACGAGCACCAGGTCACGCTGATCGACCGGCAGCCGTCGGCCATGCGGGTGGCCCAGGTGCCGGATGCCGAGTGGCTGCTGGCGGACGCCTGCGAGCTGCCGACCCTGCGCGAGGTCAAGGCGGACGAGTGCGACGTGATGGTCGCCGCGACCGGTGACGACAAGGCGAACCTGGTCGTGGCGCTGCTGGCCAAGACCGAGTTCGGCGTGCCGCGCACGGTCGCCCGGGTGAACAACCCGAAGAACGAGTGGATGTTCGACGAGGCGTGGGGTGTCGACGTCGCCGTCTCGACGCCACGGATCATGACGGCGATGGTCGAGGAGGCCGTCGCCGTCGGCGACCTGGTGAAGATCTTCACCTTCCATCAGTCGCGCGCGGACATCCTCGAGCTCACGCTGCCGTCGGACTCGCCGCTGGTCGGCGTGCGCGTCGGCGAGATCGTGTGGCCGGCCGACACGGTGCTCGCCGCAATCGTGCGCGACACCCGGCCGCTGGCACCGAGCGCGGACGACACCCTAGAGGGTCGCGACGAGCTGCTGTTCGTCACCGGGCGGGACGCTCAGGAGCAGCAGCTGGAGGACCTTCTGCTGCACGGACCATCCGCCAGCTGACCCAGAGCACCAGCGCCGTCAGCGGCAGGCCCATCGCCAGCTTGGCAGTCCCGAGCCAGGCGACGTCCGACCGCAGGTAGAGCGGGACCTGGACGGCCAGCCGGACGGCGAACATGCCGACCAACGGCCAGGTGGCGAGGGCGTACGCGCGACGCCGCGACCGGTCGGCGCGCCAGGCGAGCACCGCGGACCACGGGCCGCCCGACAGCGGGCCGTCCTTGGCGAAGAGGCCGACGACCAGACCGACCAGCGGGAAGCCGAGGACGATCGTCAGCGCGGTCCCGACGAGGTAGGCACCGTTGGTCAGCAGCCCGATGAGGAAGTAGTTGCTCGCGGAGCCGGACCGCCAGGCCCATACGACGCCGAC
>NCKG01000010.1:0-17058 GCA_002279095.1 Cellulomonas sp. 14-74-6 | reverse complement strand
CACGATGGGCGCATGAGCGACGCGACCGTGCTCCAGAACTCCTTGGCGGCCACCATCGCCGAGCACCTGGACACCTCCGCCATGCCGGTGGTCCCGGTGGACACCACCCCGCTGCCGGAGGGCCGGTTCCTCGACCGGGAGCTGTCCTGGCTGGCGTTCAACCAGCGGGTGCTGGAGCTGGCCGAGGACCCCGCCGTGCCGCTGCTGGAGCGGGTGCGGTTCCTGGCGATCTTCGCGTCCAACCTCGACGAGTTCTTCATGGTGCGGGTGGCCGGCCTCAAGCGCCGCATCGCCACCGGCATCGCCGTCACGGCCGCCTCCGGCCTGTCCCCGCGGCAGGTGCTCGAGGCGATCAGCGAGCGCACGCACACGTTGATGACCCGGCACGCGCAGGTGTTCGTCCAGCAGGTGCAGCCGGCGCTGGCCGCGGAGGGCATCACCATCGTCCGCTGGGACGACCTCGGCGAGGCCGAGCAGGACCGGCTGCACAAGTACTTCCGCCGGCAGATCTTCCCGGTGCTGACCCCACTGGCCGTCGACCCGGCGCACCCCTTCCCGTACATCTCCGGGCTGTCGCTCAACCTGGCCGTCTCCGTGGTGAACCCGACCAGCGGCAAGGAGCACTTCGCTCGCGTCAAGGTGCCGCCGCTGCTGCCCCGGTACGTCGCGGTGGACGCCTCCGGCCGGCCGAGCGCCCCGGACCTGCAGACCGCCGCGGTGGAGAAGGGCCCCACCAGCTTCGTGCCGGTCGAGGACGTCATCGCCCAGCACCTGGACTACCTGTTCCCGGGCATGGAGATCCAGGAGTTCCACACCTTCCGCGTCACCCGCAACGAGGACGTGGAGGTCGAGGAGGACGACGCCGAGAACCTGCTGAAGGCGATGGAGAAGGAGCTGCTGCGGCGCCGGTTCGGCCCGCCGGTGCGGCTCGAGCTCGCCGCCGGGACCAGCGCACGCGTCCGCAAGCTCCTGGTGCGCGAGCTGGCGATGGCCGAGGAGGACGTCTACGAGCTGCCCGCCCCGCTGGACGCCACCGGCCTGAACCTCATCGCGGACCTGGACCGGTCGTCCCTGCACTTCCCGACGTACGTGCCGACCACCCACCGGCACCTGGCGGAGGTCGAGTCGGCGACGCCGACGGACATCTTCGCGGCCATCCGCGCGCGGGACATCCTGCTGCACCACCCGTACGACTCGTTCTCCACGTCGGTGCAGGCCTTCCTCGAGCAGGCCGCGGCCGACCCGCAGGTGCTGGCGATCAAGCAGACCCTGTACCGGACGTCCGGCGACTCCCCGATCGTCGACGCCCTGATCGACGCCGCCGAGGCCGGCAAGCAGGTGCTGGCGCTGGTGGAGATCAAGGCCCGGTTCGACGAGCAGAACAACATCTCCTGGGCCCGCAAGCTCGAGCAGGCCGGCGTGCACGTGGTGTACGGCATCGTCGGGCTGAAGACGCACTGCAAGCTGTCGCTGGTGGTCCGGCAGGAGTCGGACGGCCTGCGCCGCTACAGCCACGTCGGCACCGGCAACTGCCACCCCAAGACGGCGCGCCTGTACACCGATCTGGGCCTGCTGACCTGCGACCCGGAGGTGGGCCAGGACCTGACCCGCCTGTTCAACCAGCTGTCCGGGTACGCCCCGAAGTCGCGGTTCCACCGGCTGCTGGTCGCACCCCGCTCGGTGCGCGCCGGGCTCGTCGAGCGGATCGAGCGCGAGGCCGCCTCGGCCCGCGCGGGCCGGACGGCGTGGATCAAGATCAAGGTCAACTCGATGGTGGACGAGGCGACGATCGACGCCCTGTACCGCGCCTCGATGGCCGGCGTGCCGATCGACATCAGCGTCCGCGGCATCTGCGCGCTGCGGCCCGGCGTGCCGGGGCTGTCCGAGACGATCCGGGTGCGCTCGATCCTCGGCCGGTTCCTCGAGCACTCGCGGATCTTCGCGTTCGCCCACGCCGACGGCACCCCCGAGGACGGGTTCGACTTCGCCGGTCCCGAGGTGTTCATCGGTTCCGCCGACCTGATGCACCGCAACCTCGACCGCCGGGTCGAGGCCCTGGTGCGGGTCGCGGACCCGGACCACGTCGTGGAGCTGCTCGACCTGATCGACCTCCAGATGGACGACGGCGTCTCCTCCTGGCACCTGCTGCCGGACGGCGCATGGGAACGGCACTCCACCGGCCCCGAGGGGCCGCTGGCGGACGTGCAGGCCGTGCTGATCGCCCGGCAGCGGCGCCGGCCCGGGCTCGGCCAGTGAGGGCAGTCGCTGCGCCGGTCGTCGTCGAGGCGGCCGGCGCGCTCGTGTGGCGGGTGCGACGCGGCAGGCTCCAGGTGGCGCTGGTGCACCGGCCCCGGTACCGGGACTGGTCGTGGCCCAAGGGCAAGCTGGAGGCGGACGAGACGGCGGTGGAGGCCGCCGCCCGCGAGGTGGCCGAGGAGATCGCGCAGGACGTGGTGCTCGGCATGCCGCTGCCGCCACAGGAGTACAAGCTGCGCGACGGCCGTATCAAGCGGGTGCACTACTGGGCGGCGCAGGTGGCCGGACGCTCCGACGCACCGGCGGTGCACGCCCGGGAGCCGGTGCCGGCGGCCGCCCGCACCGAGATCAACGACGTGCGGTGGTTCGACGCCCCGGACGCGGCCCGGCAGCTGACCCGGTCGTCCAACATGGCGCCCCTCGACGCCCTGATCGACTCCTACGCCAAGCGCCGGCTGGACACGCGCGCGGTGGTGGTGGTGCGGCACGGTTCGGCCCGCAAGCGGGCCGGGTGGACCGGGACGGAGGCCGACCGACCCCTGACCCCGGACGGGGTACGGCAGTCGGAGCACCTGGTGCCGCTGCTCTCCGCCTTCGGGGTCACCGGCATCGTGTCGAGCGAGTGGCTGCGCTGCGCCGCCACCGTCCGGCCGTACGCGCAGGCCGCCGGCATCCCGGTGCGGACGTCGCCGGTGCTCACCGAGGCGGGCCACCACACCAGCCCCGGCCTGGTGGCTGCCGAGGTGGCCGATCTGGTGCGTGGCCGCCACGACGTGGCGCTGTGCACCCACCGGCCGGTGCTCGCCACGGTGATGGACGTGATCGCCGAGCACTCGCGGCGCGAGGTGGCCGACAGCCTGCCGGCGCAGGACCCCTTCCTGCACCCCGGGGAGATCCTGGTGGCGCACGTGGCGGACACGGCGCCGGGGCCCCGGGTCGTGGCGACGGAGCGGCACCGGCACGTCTGACGCGGCGTCAGCCGATCAGCGGTCGCAGCAGCCAGTAGCTGAGCGCCGCCACCGCAGCGGCCGCCGGGATGGTCAGCACCCAGGCGACGGCGATGTTGCCGGCGACGCCCCACCGCACGGCGGACAGTCGCTTCGTGGCGCCGACGCCCATGATCGCCGAGGTGATGGTGTGCGTCGTGGACACCGGGGCGTGCAGCGCGAACGCGTTGACGTACAGCACGACGGCCGACACCGACTCGGCGACGAAGCCCCGGGCGGGGTCGAGCTCGATGATCCGTCGACCGAGGGTCCGCATGATCCGCCAGCCGCCGGAGTACGTGCCGGCCGAGATCGCGCCGGCCGCCGCGAGCTTGACCCACACCGGGATGCCGGTGCCGGGGTTCGCCCAGCCGACGCTGATCAGCGCGAGGTAGATCACGCCCATCGTCTTCTGCGCGTCCTGCAGACCGTGGCCGAGGGCCATCGCCGCGGCTGACACCGTCTGCGCGAACCGGAACCGGCGCAGCGTGCGGGCCGGTGGGCGCCGCCGCACCGCCCACAGCACCCCGATCATCACGGCGAACCCGAGCAGGAAGCCGAGCACCGGTGAGACCACCATCGGCAGCACGACCTTGTTCTCGATCGCCTTCCCGTACACACCGAAGCCGGCGACCAGCCCGGCCCCGGCGAGGCCACCGATGATCGAGTGCGTCGAGGACGACGGCAGGCCCTGCCACCAGGTGATGAGGTTCCACGTGATCGCACCGACCAGTGCGCTGACCACCACGACGAGCGCGTCATGGGCGGAGGCGTCGGTGAGGTCGACGATCGACTTGGCGATCGTCTCGGCCACGCCGGTGCCGAGCAGAGCGCCGGCGAAGTTCATCACCGCCGCCATGATCAGCGCGACCCTCGGGGTCAGCGCGCGCGTGGACACCGACGTGGCGATCGCGTTGGCGGCGTCGTGGAACCCGTTGGTGAAGTCGAACCCCAGGGCGAGGGCGACGACGACGACGACGAGCACGGCCTCCACGGCGGCTCAGGACTCCTTGACGGCGATGGTCTCGATGGTGTTCGCCACCCGCTCGAACGCGTCGGCGGCGTCCTCGAGCTTCTCGACGATCTCCTTGAGCTTCATGAGCAGGATCGGGTCCGCGATCTCCTCGAACATCTGCGCCAGCAGCTTGCGGTGCGCCTTGTCCGCCTGGTTCTCCAGCCGGTTGATCTCCACGACGTACTCCGACAGGGAGCTCATGGAGCGCAGCCGCGGCATCGCCTCGGCGGTCAGCTCGGCGGCGCGCTGCAGGGCCTGCACCTGGTCGGCGACGCGCGGTGGCAGGCCCTCGATCTTGTACAGGACGACGAGGTCGGCCGCTTCCTCCATGTGGTCCATGCAGTCGTCGAGGCCGGAGGCGAGCGTGTAGATGTCGTCCCGGTCGAACGGCGTGATGAACGTGAGGTTCAGCTGCCGCATGATCGTGTGCGTCGCCTCGTCGGCCTGGTGCTCCGCCTCGGCGAAGCGCTTGCCGATCTCCTTGCGGGTGGCGCGGTCGGCGCCGAGCATCTCGCCCAGCAGGTTCGCACCCGTCACCAGGTGCTGGGCCTGGGCGGCGAAGAGGTCGTAGTACGAGTTCTCGCGCGGTGTCAGGCGCAGGCGCACGGCAGGCTCCGGTCGAGGAATGGGGTGCCCGGGCGAGCCGCTCGGACGTCCGACAGCCTAACGGCACCCGACCGGGACATGGACGCCGGGTGTCTGGTACGTGCAGGTGGTGTGCGCCGGCGGGCGGCCGTGGGCGCGGCTGGTCGGCCTGCCGGAGGAGTGGGTGCGTCGGGCCGCAGAGCGCCTCTCGGCGCGTGGCCGCTCGAAGCGGCGAAAAGTGGAGCCCGGGGCTACCGCGACCCGACGCCCGCCCAGTGTAGGCACGCGTCGGGACGGGTCGCCGGGCCGGCCCGTCAGTCGAGCGTGCCGGCCCGCCACGAGCGGGCGTCGTCCGCCAGCTCGTCGGCCGTCCGGAGCAGGGCGGACGCGCCGTGCGTCTGCCGTGCGGCCGCATCCGGGTCGGCCAGGTCGAGGTGGTCGGCGTCCAGGGCGGCGCCCGCGGCGAGCACCCGGCAGAACGCCGCGGCCCGCTCCAGCGCCACGGCGAGGTCGCCGGAGTACACGCCGCCGAGCACCTCGTCGGCCGCGCGCCGCACGTCCTCCGGCCCGGGAGGCGTCACCACACCGGCAACCGCGTCCTGCACCGGCGCCACCGCCATGCCCTGCCGGTACCGGTCGGCGACCGTCCCGGGGTCCCGGCGCACCCACTCGCGCAGCACGTAGAGCCGCCACAGGGCACCGGGCAGCGTCCCCGCCGGGCTGTGCGACCAGAGGTCGGCCACCACGTCGAGGCCCTCGGTCTCCACCAGGGCGGTCAGCCGGGCCAGCACCTGCGGGTCCTCGCTGGCGCGGCCGCGGTGCACCAGCAGCTGCGCGGTGGTGTGGGCCACCTCCTCGCGCAGGCGCGCGTCCGACGGGTCGGCCAGCCCGTCGGTGGAGGCGGGGTCGACCAGCACCGGCCGGTGGTGGCGGGGGGCACCGGGGCCGGCCGGTCCGTTGCGGTTGTCGTCGGGCACGGCGCCGATCATCCCTCGCGCGGAGCCGCCCTGCCCGCGCCGGTCGCCGTCGCCCGACGCAGCGGCTCGGCGTGCGCACGCGCAGCTGCGGACGGAAGGTGAAGGTCACGACCCCACGACCGCTTTCCCCAACCGCATCCGCGCGGCGGCCCTGGGCGTGGCCGCCTCGGTGCACCGGCTGGCCGACGTCGCCATCACGGTCAGCCTCCCGCAGCTGCTGGCGCAGCTCGGGCCCAGCGTGCCGTACGTGCCGTACGCGGTGTTCGCGGCCGTCTCGTTCGTGTTCGTGCTGGTCCGCGTGCCGGAGACCAAGGGCGTGCAGCTCGAGGACATGGAGTCGCTGCGCAGCCCACGGCAGTCGGCACGGCAGCAGGACGAAGCCGCCGCCCCGGCCTGAGCGGCACCGTCGGCCAGCGGACGGGCGCGCTCGACGAAGCCGCTCAGCCCATCCAGGTGGTGCGGCGGCGAGCCACCTTCGCCAGCGCGGCGACCCGGGCCTCGTCGAGCACCGGCTCCATCCGCCGGAAGACGGCGGGCACATCGCTGCGCGGCACGGCGAGCGGGTCGCTCGGGCTGGTGGCGGCGACGTCGAGGTCCAGCTCGCCCTGCAGCACCAGCACGCCGCGCACGTGGATCTGCGCGCAGCCGGCCGCCATCAGCCGGTCCTGCGTGCGCGCCGCCTCGAGCCGGCAGTCGCGCAGGTAGCTGACGGGCTGACCGGACACGGTCACCGTGCGGCCGCGAGCGCGGACGCGCTCGCCCGGGTGCCGGCGCTCGGTGACGGTGAACAGGCCGCCGGGGCCGATCAGCAGGTGCTCCACGAGGCTGCCCTGGCGGCCCAGCGGCACGTCGTGCACCGTCTCCCAGCCCTCCTCGGCCAGCCGGTCCAGGCGCTGCGCGACGGAGCTGCCGCGCTGCGCGGCCGAACCGGCGGCGAGCACGCTCTTGCCGAGCCACTCCTCGATCGCTGCGTCCAGCCGGCGCTGGTCCTCCCGCGCGCGGACGGTGGTCGCGGGCAGCACCAGCTCGGTGACGTCGGCCCGCAGGAACTCCTGGGCGGCCCGGCGCAGCTCGTTCTCCATGCCGGGGTCCGCGGCGACGACCTCGCCGGACTGCAGGTCGACCGACCCGACCGGACGGCCGCTGTCCTGGGTGACGTACAGACGGTCCGCGCCGTAGCGGCGCCAGCGGCGCACGGTCAGCAGATCATCCACGACCTGATTATCGGCACCGCGCGGCCTGTGCGTGAGGTGAGAGGACCGGCGCGTCCGACACCGGATGTGCCGTTCTGCACACCCGGTGCCGACTCACCCGGGACCTGCGCCCTGCGCCGGCTCGAACGTCAGGCTGATCGAGTTCATGCAGTAGCGGTCACCGGTCGGCGTCTGGGGCGCGTCGTCGAACACGTGGCCCAGGTGCGAGCCGCACCGCGCGCACCGCACCTCGGTCCGCACCATCCCGAGGGTCCGGTCCGTCAGCAGCTCCACGCGGTCCCCGGCGAGCGGGGAGAAGAAGCTCGGCCAGCCGCAGTGCGAGTCGAACTTGGTGTCGGAGCGGAACAGCTCCGCACCGCACGCCCGGCACCGGTACACGCCCTCGCGGTGCTCGTCGAGCAGGGCGCCGGTCCACGGCCGCTCGGTCGCGGCCTGCCGCAGCACGGCGAACTCCTGGGGCTCCAGCTCCAGCCGCCACTCCTGCTCACTCTTGTCCACCTGGTACGTCATCACGCCTCCTTCGCGTCAGCTCGTGCAACACCCGCCGGCGCCACGACGTTCCCCGCCGCGGGTGTCCGCGGTTATCGCCCGGTGGCGGGACCACGCCATACCCTGTCCGCAGGTGCCCCGCCGGGCGCCCCCCGCCGTCCCGCGAGGTCCCCGTGCCACGAGCAGCCCGACGACGCTCGAGCCTGACCCGATACTTCGTCGTGGTCAGCCTCGTCGCCACCACGCTGCTGGGCTTTGCCCTCGTGTGGGTGTCGTCGTCCGTGATGCGCCACCAGGCGGTGCGGCTCGGCACGGTGACGGCGTCGTCCGTCGGCTCGTACGCGGTGGCACCGCTCAACGCGGAGATGTTCCGCACCGGCATCCTCGACGACGGCCAGCGCGCCGCCGTCACCGCCGCGACCTCGGGGTTCAAGGACAAGCTGGTCGAGCTGCGGCTGTGGAGCATCGACGGCCGGCTGATGTACTCGACGGCCCGCAACACCACCACCGGGCTGCCGGACAACACGCGCTTCGAGCGGATGCGGGCCTCCGGCGAGCCGGACGCGCAGATCGTCACCGACGTGCGCGCGCTGCCCGGCGGCTCGGCACTCGCCTCGACCGAGCAGCCCGTGCTGGACGTGTACGTCCCCGTGCGCGCCGGCGACACCAGCGACCCGACTACCGGCGTCGGCGTGCAGCCCAAGGACGCGATCATCGGCGCGGCCGAGGTGATGATCGACCAGACGGTGTCGCAGCAGTCCCTGGCCGACGCCGTGCGCACGGTCACGTACGTCGTCGTCGGCGGCCTGGTGCTGCTGTGGCTGCTGCTGTTCCGCACCGTGCACTCGACGTCGAAGCGGCTGCACAACACCGCGCTGGAGAACGCGCGCCTGGCGCTGCTCGACTCGCTGACCGGCCTGCCCAACCGGCGGCTGCTGGCGGACCGGATGCGTCGTGGCATCCAGCAGGCCCGTGACGAGGGCACCCGCGTCGGCCTGGTGCTGCTGGACATCGACCGGTTCAAGGAGATCAACGACACCCTGGGCCACGACCGCGGCGACGAGCTGCTCGAGCTGGTGGCCGACCGGCTGCGGCACTCCCTGCGCGACGAGGACGTGGTGGCCCGGCTGGGCGGCGACGAGTTCGCCATCCTCCTGCCGGACGTGCGGACGGTCGAGAACGCCGCGCGCCTGGCCCGCCGCGTCCGCGACGTGTTCGGCGCGCCGTTCCGGCTGGGCGGGATGGAGCTGCACGTCGAGACGTCGATCGGCGTGGCGTGCCTGCCGGACCACGCCGACGACGCGTCGTCCCTGATGCGGACCGCCGACGTGGCGATGTACGCCGCCAAGACTCACCGCACCGGCGTCGAGGTGTACGACGCAGACGACGACCACTCGTCCCCCGCCCGGCTGATCCTTCTCGGCGACCTGCACCGGGCCCTGGAGCAGGCGGAGTCCGGGGCGTCCACCGAGCTCGAGATGCACTACCAGCCCAAGATCGACCTCGCGTCCGGCCGGACCGTCGGCCTGGAGGCGCTGATCCGCTGGCGGCACCCGGAGCACGGGCTGCTCCTGCCGAGCTCGTTCATCCCGCTCGCGGAGCAGTCGGGCCTGATCCACGTGGTCACCCGGTTCGCCCTCGAGGAGTCGATCCGGCAGCTGGCCGCCTGGAACGGGCAGGGCTCGAGCACGCCGGTCGCGGTCAACCTGTCGGCGCACGACGTCGCGACGGACCACGTGGTGGACCTGATCGAGACGCTGCTGCAGCGGTACCACGTGCCGGTGGGACAGCTCGAGGTCGAGATCACCGAGACGGCCCTGGTCTCCGACCGGTCCCGGGTGATCCCGGTGCTGCAGCGGCTGGCCGGGATGGGCGTTCGCGTGGCGATCGACGACTTCGGCATCGGCAACACGTCGATCTCCCAGCTGCGGGACCTGCCGGTGGACCAGCTGAAGATCGACCGCCTGTTCATCGCGGACCTGCGGGACGACACCCGCGAGGGCTCGCAGGTGGTGGTGCAGGCGATGGTGGACCTGGCCCACTCCTTCGGCCTGCGGGTGGTCGCGGAGGGTGTGGAGGACGAGTCGACGTCGACGATCCTCGCGCGGCTCGGTGTGGACGAGGCGCAGGGCTTCTTCTACGCCAGGCCCGCGGCGCCGACCGAGCTGCCGGTGCAGGTGCGGCTGCCGGCCGCACCACCGCCGGCCGGCTGACGCCCGAGCGGCCGTCCGCGGTGCGCCGACCGTGGGTCGTCCGCGCGCCGTCAGGCCACCGGGAAGTCGAAGTACGTGTCCGGGTACGGCTCGTCCCGCAGGGTGTAGTGCCACCACTCGCAGGGGTACCGCGTGAAGCCGCAGGCCTCCATCACGGCGCACAGGCACTCCCGGTTCTCCGCCTCGGCCGGTGTGATGCCCGGCGCACCGTGGTGGGACACCGGGTCCATCAGGTCGTGGTCGCCGCCCATCGCGGCGCGCTCGCCGGTGGCCAGGTGGTACAGGGTCAGGTCGACGGTCGCGCCGCGGCTGTGGCCCGACCGGGCGGCGACGTACCCCTGCTCGAGGATCTGGTGCCGCTCGAGGTTGGGGTAGTGGCGACGTTTGGTGCGGCCGTCCTCGGGGCTGCGCGACCACCGCACGAAGCAGTCGACCGCCCGGCGCGGGCGGTAGCCGTCCCACAGCAGCAGGCCGAACCCGAGCGCGGCGGCACCCGCCTTCGCGTCCGCGAGCGCCGCGCACAGGGCGCGGGTGCCCACCACGCGGTTGGCCAGGTACCCGTCGACCGGTCTGCCGGTGAAGTTGTCCCAGGTGGCGTACTTGGCGTCCCACCGGATGCCCGGCACCGCCTCGTCGACGAAGACGAAGTCGTCCCTCATCGGGCACCCGCCTCGAGGGCGAGGTCCACGAGCCGGCCGATCACGTCGGCGAGCGGCAGGCCGGCGGCGGCCATCATCCGCGGGTAGCGGCTGTAGGAGGTCAGCCCGGGCAGGGTGTTCACCTCGTTGAGCACCACGGTGCCGGCCTGCGTGAGGAACAGGTCGACGCGGGCCAGTCCCGTGCAGCCGAGGGCGCGGTACACGGTCGTGGCGGTCCGTCGGACCAGGTCCCGCGACTCCTCCGGGATGTCGGCCGGCACGATCGGGGTCGAGTTCTCCGAGCCCGTCTCCGGCCGGTCCTCCTGGTGGATGCGGAAGAAGCCGTGCGACAGCGCGATCCGGTCCACCTCGCCCACCACCAGGTCGGTCCCGTCTCCCAGCACGGCGCAGCCGACCTCCTGGCCGACGACGGCCGCCTCGATCAGCACCTTCGGGTCGTACCGCCGGGCGGTCGCCACGGCGGCGGCCAGGTCCTCCGTGCGGGAGACCTTGCTGACGCCGAAGGACGAGCCGGAGCGGGCCGGTTTGACGAAGACGGGGTACCGCAGGTCCTCGCCGTCCACGTCGTCGTCCGGCCCGACGGTCCGGAAGCCCGGCGTCGCGACGCCGGCTGCCCGCGCGACGACGTACGTCAGCGACTTGTCCATGCACAGCGCCGAGCTGGCCACGTCGCAGCCGACGTACGGCACCCCCGACAGCTCGAGCAACCCCTGCACGGACCCGTCCTCGCCGAACCGGCCGTGCAGCACGGGCAGCACCACGTCCAGGTGCACCGTCCGGTACCGGCCGCCCTCCAGCACCAGCAGCCCGCGTACGCCGCGGTCCGGCACCAGCGTCGCCGGACTCGCCGGGCGCTCGTCCCAGTCCCCGTCCGGTCCGTCGCACAGCCGCCACGTGCCGGACCGGGTGATGCCGACCCACACCGGCTCGTACCGGTCGGTGTCCAGGGCGGCCGCCACCTCACGGGCCGACCGGACGGAGACGTCGTGCTCCTCCGACATCCCGCCGAACAGGATGCCCAGCTGCTGCCTAGGCACGCTGCATCCCCCAGCTCACGCAGCCGAGCAGGCTCTGCTCGACCGTCTCGCGCAGCGCCCGGTCGGTGTAGTACGCGGTGTGCGGGCTGACCAGGACGTTCGGCAGGGACGTCAGCCGCTGCAGCGGGTCGGCGTCCGGCGGCACCGCCCGGTGGTCGGCGTAGAACAGACGCTCTTCACCCTCGAGGACGTCCAGCGCGGCGCCGCCGAGCCGCCCCGCCTCGAGCGCGTCGACCAGCGCCGGGGTGTCGACCAGCGCACCGCGGCCGGTGTTGACCAGCAGGGCGCCCGGCTTCAGCAGCGCGAGGCGCTCGCGGTCGACCAGGTGGTACGTGTCCGCGGTGAGCGAGGTGTGCAGCGTCACCACGTCGCTGGCGCGCAGCAGCCGGTCCAGCCGCACGCTCTGGACGCCGGGCGTCGGACGCCGGTCGAAGGCGAGCACGTGGCACCCGAAGGCCCGCAGCCGGTCGATCACCGCGGTGCCGATGCGGCCGGTGCCCACCACGCCGACGGTCAGGTCCCGCAGCTCCCGGTGCCGGCCTCCGACGATCCGGTAGTCCTGCGCGTCGACTCGTCGGACGATCCGCCGGGCGTCGCGCACCAGCATGAGGATCAGCATCAGCGTGTAGTCGGCCACGCCGTCCGGTGCGTACGTGACGTTCTGCACGCTCAGGCCGATGCTGCGGGCGGACGCCAGGTCGACGTGGTCCAGCCCGATGCTGCGCGTGGACAGGTGCTCCACCCCGGCGCGGCGCAGCGCCACGAGGGTCCGGCTCGCCACCGGCGCCCGGTGGTCGATGCTGACGCACCGGTTGCCGTACGCCAGCGCGACGTTCTCCTCGCAGAGGGGATCCGCGGTGAGGGTCGGACGCACACCGAGCGCGGGCGCGAGCTCCCGGACCAGGGCGGCCTCGTCCGGCGTGCAGCCGTACAGCGTGACGCCGGTGGCGGCGGGGGGCGTGGGCGGGGACGCGGCCGGTGCGGGATGGTCGACGAGGGCGAGCGCGGGGTGCCGGTTACTCATGAGGGGCAGTCAAGGCAGCTGCCTGTTGCCCGGCCGTATGCGGATGCCGATACGTCGGCGATACGCGCCCGGCACGTCGGACGTCCGGGCGCTGGCGCGGGGCCCGTCAGCCCTGGCGGTAGGCGACCCCGAACCCACCCCGCGGGTAGTGCCAGCTGACCGCCTCCGGTGCGACAGCCAGGCACGTGCCGCACTCGAGGCACGCCGCCGCGGTGAACCCGACGCTGCCGTCCGGCTCCGCGGTGTACAGCCCGGGAGACCGACCCGTGCTCACCGAGCCTGGCGTACCCCGCCAGCAAGGTGGCCGCCGAGCAGCTGCTGCGCGACAGCGGCCTGACGTGGTCGGTGCTGCGGCTGCCGTTCGTCTACGGCGACGGCGACGGGCACCTCGCGTCCATGCCGGCACTGGCCTCCCGGTTCGGGCTGCACCCCGCGAACACCTACTCCGTCGCGCACCACCGGGACGTCGCCGTGATGGTCCGGCTGGCGCTCACCGGTGCCACCGACGGCCGCGTCGTGAACGTGACGGACGACGCCCCGGTCAGCGTCTGGGAGATGGCGATGCTGGCCGGTCAGCCGGTCGAGGAGTCCGCCGCGCCGCTGGAGAACCCCTGGGCAGGACGCATGGACGGGTCATTGGCGCGCGAGCTCGGGTTCCGCCCGACCGTACCCACCATCCGCGCCGCGGCGGAGGAGGGGATCCTCTAGCCGCCGCCGCGGGGCCTCACTGTTCGAGCGGCGCGCCGAGGTCCCGCTCCAGCCGGTCGCGCAGCGTGTCGAGCTCGGCCGCGACCTGGGGCGGCAGCCGGTCGCCGAAGGTCTCGAACCACGCGGCGGTGGCGTCCGCCTCCGCCTGCCAGGCGGCCGGGTCGACGTCGAGCAGCTGGGACACCTGGTCGGCGTCGACGTCGAGCCCGGTGACGTCCAGCGCTCCGGGGGCGGGCAGCAGGCCGACGGGGGAGTCCACGGCGGCCGCCGACCCCTCCAGCCGCCCCACGACCCACGCGAGCACCCGCGAGTTCTCGCCGTACCCGGGCCACAGGTACCGGCCGTCGGCACCCTTGCGGAACCAGTTCACGGCGAAGATCGCCGGCGCCCCGGCGCCGAGGCGGGCGCCGACCTCGAGCCAGTGCGCCCAGTGGTCGCCCATGTGGTAGCCGCAGAACGGCAGCATGGCGAACGGGTCCCGGCGCAGGGTGCCGACCGTCCCCTCGGCGGCGGCCGTCTGCTCGGAGGAGATGGTCGCCCCCAGGAACACGCCGTGGGCCCAGTCCCGGGCCTGCGTGACCAGGGGCACGTTGGTGGCCCGCCGGCCGCCGACCAGGATGGCGTCGACCCGGACACCGGCCGGGTCCTCCCAGTCCGGGGCGATCGTCGGGCACCGGTCCGCGCGGACGGTGAACCGGGAGTTCGGGTGGGCTGCCGGCCGGCCGCAGCCGGGGGTCCAGTCCTGCCCCGTCCAGTCGACCAGGTGGTCGGGGACCCGCTCGGTCAGCCCCTCCCACCACACGTCGCCGTCGTCGGTGAGGGCGACGTTGGTGAAGATCGTGTCGCTGGCGACCATGGCGATCGCCGTGGGGTTGGTGGTCTCGCCGGTCCCGGGGGCGACGCCGAAGAAGCCGGCCTCGGGGTTGATCGCACGCAGGCCGCCGTCCGGGCCGGGGCGCATCCAGACGATGTCGTCGCCGAGCGTCTGGGCCGACCAGCCGGGCAGGGTGGGACGCACCATCGCCAGGTTCGTCTTGCCGCACGCGGAGGGGAACGCCGCGGCGAGGTGGTAGTCGCGTCCCTCGGGGCTGGTCAGCCGCAGCAGGAGCATGTGCTCGGCCAGCCAGCCGCCGTCACGACCCATCACCGAGGCGATCCGCAGGGCGAAGCACTTCTTGCCGAGCAGGGCGTTCCCGCCGTACCCCGAGCCGAACGACCAGATCTCGCGGCTCTCCGGGAAGTGCACGATGTACTTCGTCTCGTTGCACGGCCACGGCACGTCCGCGCGTGCCGTGCCGTCGGGGTCGACCAGCGGCATCCCGACGCTGTGCACCGCCGGCACGAAGTCCCCGTGGGAGCCGAGCTGGTCCAGCACCGCCGCCCCGACGCGCGTCATCAGGTGCATGCTCACCACGACGTACGGGGAGTCGGTCAGCTCCACGCCGATCTCGGCGAGCGGCGAGCCGACCGGACCCATCGAGAACGGCACCACGTACATCGTCCGGCCCCGCATGGACCCGGCGAACACACCGTCGAGCTCGGCGCGCATCTGCGCGGGGGCCCGCCAGTTGTTCGTCGGACCCGCGTCCTGCTCGCGCTCCGAGCAGATGAACGTCCGGCTCTCCACCCGGGCCACGTCCCCCGGGGCCGACCGTGCCAGGAAGGACCGGGGGCGCCGCTCGGGGTCCAGCCGCACGAACGTCCCAGCGTCGACGAGCAGGTCGCACAGCTCCTGGTACTCCCGTGCCGACCCGTCGCACCACACGACCCGGTCGGGGAGGGTCAAGCGGGCGACGTCCTCGACCCAGGTGCCGAGGCGCTCGTTCCGCTGCGCCAGGTGCTGACCGCTCACGGTCACGCTCGGTTCGGCCAGGGACGTCATCGGGTGCTCCTTCTCTCGCAACATAGCGGACGGTCTTGACGATTGCACCGTCCGGGCCACGAGGAACCGTGCCGGCGGCCGCAAGAAACGCCGATCTTTCGATACCGTCATGCCATGTCGATCGACGCTGCCCGCCGGACCAGCCAGGCCGCCCTGACCGGCCCGGTGATCGCCGTGCCGGAGACGACAGGAGCGGCGGCCGAGGCCGACGACCTGCTCACGCTGGGTCGCCGCATCCGGCACGTCCGGACCGAACGCGGCATGACGCTCGACCAGCTGGGCGCGGCGGTCGGGGTGAGCCCCAGCCAGCTCTCCCTCGTCGAGAACGGCCGGCGCGAGCCGCGCGTCACGCTGCTGCAGGCGATCGCCACCGCGCTCGCGGTGCCCACGGCGTCGTTCCTGTCCGTCGAACCACCGTCGCGCCGCGCGGCGCTGGAGATCGCGCTCGACCGGGGGCAGCGGCGGGCGTCCTACGCCGCTCTCGGCCTGCCGGAGATCCGTCCCGGTCGCACGCTGCCCACCGACGTGCTCGAGGCGCTGGTCGGCCTGCACGAGGAGCTGGCCCGCCGGACGGACGCCGCGGTCGCGACGCCCGAGGAGGCGCGCCGGGCGACGACGGTGCTGCACCGGTGGATGCGTCAGCGGGACAACTGGCTGCCGCCGATCGAGGAGGTCGCCGGGGACCTGGTCCGCCGCAGCGGCTACACGACCGGAGCGCTCTCCCACCGCAGCGTCGCGCAGATGGCCGAGAGCCTGGGCTTCACGTTGGTCCACACGCCGGACCTCCCGCCGTCGACGCGCACCGTCACCGACCTGGCCAACGGACGGATCTACCTACCGCCCGCCTCGATCCCCGGCGGCCACGGCTTGCGCTCCCTCGCGCTGCAGGCGATCGCCCACCGGGTCCTCGGCCACGAGCGACCCACCAGCTACGCCGACTTCCTGCGGCAACGCATCGAGATCAACTACTTCGCCGCCGCGTGCCTCATGCCGCAGTTCGCCGCCGTCCCGTTCCTGGAGCGCGCCAAGAAGGCCAAGAACCTGGCGGTGGAGGACCTGCGCGACGCGTTCGGGGTCACGCACGAGACGGCGGCGCAACGCATGACCAACCTGCTCACCTCGCACCTCGACCTGCGGGTCCACTTCATGCGGGTGGGGGAGGACGGCGCCCTGTACAAGGGCTACGAGAACGACGGCTTCCCGCTCCCGACGGACAGCACGGGCGCGTCAGCCGGGCAGATCGTGTGCCGGCACTGGCCGGCGCGCGCCGCGTTCGGCCGGCGCGACCGCAGTGCGGAGAACCACCAGTACGTGGACACCCCCGTCGGCACCTACTGGGCGTCCACCCAGACCGGCACCACCTCGCTCGGCGAGTTCTCCATCACCTTCGGCGTGCCGTTCGACCAGGCCAAGTGGTTCCGGGGACGCGGGACCACCGCACGCACCCGCTCCACCTGCCCCGACCCGCGCTGCTGCCGCCTGCCGGCCCGCGAGCCCGCCGAGCGGTGGGCCGACCGCTCCTGGCCCAGCGCGGTGGTGCACACGCAGATCCTGGCGCCGCTGCCCACGGGCACGTTCCCCGGGGTCGACGAGAACGACGTGTACGCCTTCCTGGACCGGCACTCCGGGAGCTGACGTCCGGGCCCGGGCGAGCGACGGCCGCCCGCTCGCACGGGCACGGGTGCGTGCCCCACCTCTGCTCGGTGGGGCACGCACCCGTGCGCTGACCGGACGCCCGTTACTGGGCGTAGCCCTCCAGCTTGTTGGCGGCGACGACGAAGTCGTTGGTGTACGTCTTCGTCAGGTCGACCGGTGCGGTGACCTTGCCGGCCAGCTTCTCCACCGCCAGGACCGTCTGCGGGCCGTTGGCCGGCATCATGCCGTCGGGCAGGAACTGCCCCTTGTCCTGGTCGAGGGCCTTGACGTAGAGGTCCTTGGTCACCAGCCCGTTGGACACGAAGTTCGGGGGCAGGTGGTCGGCGATGTCCGACGCGCTGTGGGTCGCGACGTAGT
>NCKG01000009.1:0-17091 GCA_002279095.1 Cellulomonas sp. 14-74-6 | reverse complement strand
CCGCGACCGTGCTGGGTGCCACCCTGCGCTGGCAGGCGCCCTTCGTGGTCGGCGCGGCGACGCTGGTCCTGGTCACGGCGCTGCAGGTCGGGCCGTGGACAGGCCGGGTGCTCGTGCAGACGCAGGGCTGGGTCCTCCTGGCCCTCTGCGGCACGCTGCTGCTCGCACTGGGCCTGCGCTACGAGCGCCGGCTGGCGCAGGCCCGTGAGGCGGTGCGGTTCGTGGCGACGATGCGCTGACCGGCCGGTCGGCGACCGTCGCCGGCGCCGTCAGGCTCCCAGCGCCGCGAGCAGGGTCGCGGCATCCGGGCTGCGGTCCAGCAGGTCGCCGACGTGGGCCCGCGTCCCTCGTGCCGGGTCTCGCATCGGCACCCGCTGCAGCGAGTGCGATCCCGGGACGTCGAAGACGACGGAGTCCCATGACGCCGCCGACACCTGCCCCGGGTACCGCGCCACGGCCTCACCGCGGAAGTACGCGCGCGTGTCCTCGGGTGCGTGTCGCACGGCCTGCGCGACGTCGTCGTCGGGCACGAGGAGCTCGACCGCGCCGGCGGCGGCGAGCCGGTGGTACAGCCCCCGCTCCGGCCGCACGTCCGACCACTGCAGGTCCACGGCGGCCAGACGAGGGTGGTCCCATGCGAGCTGGTCGCGCCGACGCATCCCCTCGAGCAGCCGCAGCTTGGCCAGCCACTCCACCTCGCGGGCACACGACGCTGGGTCCGTGCCGAGCCGGTCGAGCAGCGACGTCCACCGGTCCAGCACGTCACGGGTCTGCAGGTCGATCCGGCCCGTCGGTTCCAGCGCACCGAGCACCGCGTCGAGGTAGACCCGCTGGACCTCCAGCGCGGTCAACCGCCGACCGTCCGCCAGCTCCAACCGCTCGGTGAGGGTGAGGTCGTGACTCACCAGGTGCACGGCGCCGACCGGGTCGGCGAGCGCGAGCTGGTCGACGGCCGCGAGCGCAGCCTGACCGCCGTCCACCAACGCCTGCTCGATCAGCCACAGGACCAGGGAGGTGGTGCCCAGGCGGAGGTAGGTGGCCGGCTCCAGCATCGTGGCGTCGCCGATGATCACGTGCAGGCGACGCCAGCGCGCCGGGTCGGCGTGCGGCTCGTCCCGCGTGTTGACGATCGGACGCCGCAGCGTGGTCTCGAGCCCCACCTCGGCCTCGATGTAGTCGGCCCGCTGCGAGAGCTGGAAGCCCGGCAGCTCGCCGCGCTGCCCGATCCCCACCCGCCCCGCCCCTGTGAACACCTGCCGCGTCACCAGGAACGGCGTCAGGCGGTGGACGAGATCGGCGAACGGGACGGACCGTTCGACCAGGTAGTTCTCGTGCGTCCCGTACGTCGCGCCCTTGCCGTCGACGTTGTTCTTGTACAGGACGACGTCCGGCAACGCGGACATGGAGGCGAGCGCGCGGACGGAGGCGAGCATCACCAGCTCCCCGGCCCGGTCCCAGCGCACGGCGTCGAGCGGGTTGGTCACCTCGGGGCTGGAGTACTCCGGATGGGCGTGGTCGACGTAGAGGCGGGCCCCGTTGGTCAGGATCACGTTGGCGGCGCCGGGGTCCTCGTACTCCTCGACGGTCGAGCGCGGCATCGGGTGGGGAGCGTCGCCCGACGGCGCCGGAGCAGCCGGCTCGTCCGTCAGCAGCGACGGGTGCGCCGAGGCGCGCTGCAGCCGGAAGCCCCGCGCGTCGTGCAGCGGGTCCTCGTCGTCGTAGTCCCAGCGCGCCTTCGCCCGGGCACCCTCGCGGGCGGCGGCGTGCACGGCGACGACGTGGCTCGACAGCAGCATCGGGTTGGCGAGCGGACGCCCCGGCTGCAGGACGCCGTACTCGGTCTCGATCCCCATGATGCGCCGGACGGTCACGTCCTCACCCTAGGGCGCCGAGCGCGGGCGACCGGATGCCACCGGTGCGCCCGACAGCACCCGGTGCGGAGCCGCTCGGTTCAGAGGTACTGACCCGTGCTGGTGACCGTCTCGATGGTGCGTGAGGTGTCGACGCCCTTCTTGCCCTGCACGATCGTCCGGATGAAGACGATGCGCTCGCCCTTCTTGCCGGAGATGCGCGCCCAGTCGTCGGGGTTCGTCGTGTTGGGCAGGTCCTCGTTCTCGCGGAACTCCTCGACGCACGACGCCAGCAGGTGGTCGACCCGGATGCCGCGGTGACCCGTCGACAGGAAGTCCTTGATCGCCGACTTCTTCGCCCGGTCGACGATGTTCTGGATCATCGCGCCGGAGTTGAAGTCCTTGAAGTAGAGGACCTCCTTGTCGCCGCTCGCGTAGGTGACCTCCAGGAACCGGTTCTCGTCGCTCTCGGAGTACATCCGCTCGACGACCCGCGCGATCATCGCCTCCACCGCGGCGACCTCGGACCCGCCGTGCTCGGCGATGTCGTCCGCGTGGATGGGCAGGTCGGGGGTCAGGTACTTGGCGAAGATCTCGCGAGCACCCTCGGCGTCGGGACGCTCGATCTTGATCTTCACGTCCAGTCGACCCGGGCGCAGGATCGCGGGGTCGATCATGTCCTCGCGGTTGGACGCCCCGATGACGATGACGTTCTCGAGCCGCTCCACGCCGTCGATCTCGGCGAGGAGCTGAGGCACGATCGTCGTCTCGACGTCGGAGGACACCCCGGTGCCGCGGGTGCGGAACAGCGACTCCATCTCGTCGAAGAACACAACGACCGGATGCCCCTGCGACGCCTTCTCCCGGGCGCGGGCGAAGATCAGCCTGATGTGCCGCTCCGTCTCCCCCACGTACTTGTTCAGCAGCTCGGGGCCCTTGACGTTGAGGAAGTACGACCGGGCGGCATTGGGGTCGTCGCCACGCGCCGACGCCGCCGTGGCCGCCAACGAGTGAGCCACCGCCTTCGCGATCAGCGTCTTGCCGCAGCCGGGAGGGCCGTAGAGCAGCACACCCTTGGGCGGCTTGAGCCCGTGCTCGCGGAACAGCTCCGGGTGCAGGAAGGGAAGCTCGACCGCGTCACGGATCGCCTCGATCTGCGCGCCGAGACCGCCGATGTCCGAGTAGTCGATGTCCGGGACCTCCTCGAGGACCAGCTCCTCGACCTCGGCCCGCGGGATCACCTCGAAGACGAACCCGCTGCGCGAGTCGATCGTCAGCGCGTCGCCCACCCGCACGCCGCTCGACGCCACCTGGCCGGCGAAGCGGACGACCCGCTCCTCGTCGCCGCGCCCGACGACGAGCGCACGCCCCTCGCCGAGCATCTCCTTGATGGTGACCAGCTCGCCGACCTTCTCGTACCCGCCCGCCTCGACGACGGTGAGGGCCTCGTTGAGCATGACCTCCTGGCCGGGCTGCAGCTGACCGACGTCCAGCGACGGGCTGGCTCCGACGTGCATCTTGCGGCCGGCGGAGATGATGTCCACCGTCCCGTCGTCGCGGGCGCCGAGGAACACCGCGTAGGTGCCGGGCGGCTTCGCCAGCTCGTCCACCTGCCGCTTGAGCTCGACGATCTGCTCCCGTGCCGCGACGAGTGCCTCGGTCAGCCGCTCGTTCTTCGCGGCGAGGACCGCCACCTCGCGGGGCAGGTCGCGTCCAGGAGCAATCGGGTCGCTCATGTCGGCCTCCGTTCGCACGTCGCTGGTCTGGCTCGGAGCCATCCTGCACGGCGCTGTGCCTGCTGGTCCGGCAACAGTAACCACACGGCCGGACAGCGCACCTGTGACGCGTCGCACAGGCCGGTCCGTCTCAGCACCCGGACCGGACGTGACGTCAGGGCGCCGCGGGCGTCTCCGGCGGCTGACCGACCTCGCGACGCGCCCGCCGGACCTTCTTGTCCGACACCGGCTGCTCGCCGAGCTCCTCGGCGGTCCACAGGTCGGCGTCGGCCACGGGCGCCCCGTCGGCCGCCACGGGATAGGCGCCCTTGGCGGGGCGGCGGCGCCGGAGCGGCGCCTGCACGCCGTCCGCCAGGCGACGAGCCGTCAGGAGGAAGCCGGTGTGGCCGATCATCCGGTGGTCCGGACGCACGGCCAGACCCTCGAGGTGCCACGTGCGGACCATCGACTCCCAGGCGGCGGGCTCGGTGAACCGCCCGTCGGTGCGCAGGTCCTCCGCCAGCCGGGACAGCTGGGTCGTCGTCGCGACGTAGCAGACCAGCACTCCCCCCGGCACGAGTGCGTCCGCGACGACCTCGATGTTCTCCCACGGGGCGAGCATGTCGAGCACGACGCGGTCTACCGTGCCGCGCTCGGCCACCTGCGGGAGGACGTCCGCGAGGTCCCCGACCGTGAGGCGCCACGCCGGGTGCGGGCCGCCGAAGAAGCCCTCGACGTTGCCACGGGCGACGGCCGCGAAGTCCTCGCGCCGCTCGATCGAGTGCAGCTGTCCGCCGTCACCCACCGCGCGCAGCAGGAACAGCGTCAGGGCGCCGGACCCGACACCTGCCTCGACGACACGGGCCCCCGGGAAGATGTCGGCCATCGCCACGACCTGCCCGGCGTCCTTGGGGTAGACGACGGCGGCGCCGCGGGGCATCGAGACGACGTAGTCCGCCAGCAGCGGCCGCAGCGCCAGGCACTCCACGCCGCCGGAGGAGCGCACCACCGACCCCTCGGGCTGACCGGCGAGGTCGGCGTGCGCGAACCAGCCCTTGTGGGTGTGGAACGTACCGCCCTCGGTCAGCGTGATGGTGTGCAGGTGACCTCGCGGATCCGTCAGCTGCACGCGGTCGCCGTACCGGAAGGGTCCGGTGTGGCGGCTGGCGCCCGTCGGCGCGGGTCCGCTGGTTGCAGGCAGGTCGGTCACGGCGCCCGAGTCTAGGGTGGCGCGCGCACCGTCCGGTGCCGGCGAGCCGGTGCTACACCCGCAGCATCGCCACGACGTCGGCCGTCCGGACGAGCCCCGCGACGCGGCCGTCCACCAGGACTGCGACGGCCGGCGACAGCCGGGAGGCCTGGGACAGCGCCTCCAGCAAGGCCTCGCCCGCAAGGCGTCCGTCGACCCACGCCCCGACCGGTAGCGGGACGGCCACGGCGCTCACCGGGGTCGTCACCGCGAGGTCAGCCGGGACACGACCCGCCGCGTCGACGTCGACGTAGGCGGCAGGTCGACCGTCCGGCGCGACGAGCACGACCTCGCTCGCTCCCGCCGCGACGGCGTGCTGACCGGCCACGGCGACCGTCTCGTCGGGCGCCACGGCCAGCGCCGGCCTGGCGACCGACGCCAGGGTCAGGCCGTGCACCACCCGCTGCTGCCGCGCGGAGCGGATCGACGCCGTCGCGCCGTTCCAGAGGAAGGCCGCGATCAGCAGCGCCCAGATCAGGTTGAACACCGACGGCGGCAGGCCCTGCGCGAGCGGCAGCACCACGGCGAGCAGGACCAGGCCGGCGGCGACGGCTCGCCCGACCCAGCCGGCGACCTCCGTGCCACGCGAACGGTCACGGGTCCCGGCCCAGACGGCCGCCTCGAGCAGGCGGCCACCGTCCAGCGGCAGACCCGGCAGCAGGTTGAAGACAGCGACGAAGCCGTTGCTCAGTGCGCCCGCCCATGCGAGGTACTCCGCCAGCGACCCGATCGGCGCGACCGCTCTCAGGCCGGCGAACGCCCCGGCGAGAAGCAGGTTCGCCAGCGGGCCGACGACGGCCACCAGCGCGGACGTCGCGGGTGACGCGCTACCGCCGACGAACGAGGTGTGCCCGCCCCACAGGGTCAGCACGAACGCCGTCGGCTGCTGCCCGCGCCGCTTGGCCACGATGCCGTGGGCCAGCTCGTGCGCCAGCACGGAGGCGAAGAGCAGCACGACGAACACCGCGGCGACGAGGTAGGCACCGGCGCCGAGCCGGGTGGCGCTCCGCACCGACGGCGCGTAGGCCGCCGTCAGCACCACCACGGCGAGCAACGACGAGGGCGCCAGGACCACGGGCGCGCCGGCCACGTGGCCGATCACCCAGCCGGGCTGACGGGGCGGGCGCGGGTTCGACAGGCTGCTCACCGGCTCAGCGTAGGTGGCCGGGCCCCGCGCACCGTGCGGCAGCCGCGTGCCGAGCTGGGGATGTCGGTGGCACCGCCTACCCTCGGCGCGTGAGCATCGACCAGGACGAGACGGCTCCCGATCAGATCACGGGGCCTGACGGCGAGGTCGACCCTCTGGACGTCGCGTCCGCCGCCGTGGAGGTCGCGGTCGAGGAGACCATCGAGGACGCCGCGGACGGCTCGAGCCGGTCGGCGTCTCGCGTACCGCCCGGTCTGTCACCCTCTCGCGCGCACGACTTCCTGCAGTGCCCGCTGCTGTTCCGCCTGCGCGTCGTCGACCGCCTTCCGGAACCGACCACCGAGGCGGCCGCTCGCGGGACGCTGGTGCACTCCGTCCTCGAGCACCTCTTCGACCTGCCGGCGTCCGAGCGGACCATGGACGCCGCCCGGGCCCTGCTGCTCCCGAGATGGTCGGCGCTGTGCGAACGGTCCGAGGCCTACGCCGGCCTGTTCGCCGACGACGCGGCGCGCGACGCCTGGCTGGTGTCCGCCGAGGCCCTCCTCGGCACGTACTTCACGCTCGAGGACCCGACCCGGCTCGAACCGCGCGCCCGTGAGCTGAAGGTGAGTGCGGAGCTCGACGGCGGTCCACAGCTCCGCGGCGTGATCGACCGGGTCGACGTCGCACCCAACGGGTGGGTGCGGGTCGTGGACTACAAGACCGGCCGCTCACCGCGCCCGGGCTACGAGGGCGACGCGCTGTTCCAGATGCGGTTCTACGCCTACGTCGTCTGGCGCACGCGCGGCACGCTCCCCCGCCTGCTGCAGCTGGAGTACCTCGGCGACGGGACCGTGCTGCGCCACGAACCGACCGAGTCCGAGATGCTCACCCTCGAGTCACGGGTGCGGTCCATCTGGGCCGGGGTGCAGGACACGGCGCGCAGCGGCGACTGGCGTCCACGGACCTCCAAGCTGTGCGACTGGTGCTCGTTCCGCCAGCTCTGCCCGGCTTTCGGCGGTACGACGCCCGAGGTGTCGGACGATGCGGTCGAGCGGGCGACCGGCGTACGGCCCGAAAGGGCAGCCGTCGCCTGACGGTCAGGCGACGCGCAGGTCGAGCACGTGCCCGGCACCGACCCGGGCGAGCGCAGCCAGGTCGAGATCGGTCAGCCCGGAGACCCGGCTGAGGTCGGGTGCCGGCGGCACCGTCGACGGCGAGGCCAGGGCGACCACGCGGGCACCCGCGGCGAGGGCCGCCGCCACGCCGGACGGTGAGTCCTCGACGGCCACGCACCGGCCCGGCTCGACGCCGAGCAGGCGCGCAGCCGTCAGGTACGGCTCCGGGTGCGGCTTGGAGTTCGCGACGTGGTCACCCGCGACCACGACGTCGAACAGCCCCACCGCCTCGGCGAACGGAGCGGCGAGAACGGCCTGCGACGACGTGACCAGGGCCTGCGGCACACCGGCACCGTTCAGCTCCACGAGCAGCTCGACCGCCCCCGGCTTCCACGGGATTCCGGCGGCCACCGCGGCCCCGACGCGGGAGTTCAGCGCCTCGGCGATCTCGAGCGCGCTCAGGGTCACGCCCCGCGCCTGGAGGGCAGCGGCGCACACCGCCATCGACGACCCGATCATGTCCACCGCGTCGGCGGCCGTCCAGACTCCCGAGTACGCCTCGACCAGCTCGGCCTCCGCGGCCATCCAGTACGGCTCGGTGTCGATGAGGGTGCCGTCCATGTCCCAGAGGACGGCGGCGGGCAGCTCGAGCACCGGACCATCGTAGGGAGCCGTCGACGTGCCTCCTCCCGTCGACTCCCACACCGGAGCGCGCGCGACCCCTGCCCCGGGCCGCCCCGCCTAGGCTGTCGGGGTGAGCGACGTGACGGCGGACCTGCCCGGTGACGACACCGTCATGCTGGCGGCGTTCGAGGGTTGGAACGACGCCGGCTCCGCGGCGACGGAGGCGCTGACCCACCTCCAGCAGGCCTGGGACGCCCAGCAGGTCGACGAGCTGGACCCCGAGGAGTACCACGACTTCCAGGTGAACCGGCCGGTGATCGCCGTGGACGAGGACGGCGTCCGCCGGATCAGCTGGCCCAGCACGTCCGTCGCGGTTGCGCGGGGCCCGCGCACGGGACGGCAGGTGGTGCTGGTGCACGGCATCGAGCCCTCGATGCGGTGGCGGCGCTACTGCAACGAGCTGCTCGACATCGCCGCCGGCTTGGGCGTCCGGACCGTCGTCACCGTCGGCGCGCTGCTCGCGGACGTGCCGCACACACGCCCGATCCCGGTGAACGCCACCAGTGAGGACGCCGCCGTCCGCGCCGCTCTCGGCCTGGAGACCAGCACCTACGAGGGTCCGACCGGGATCGTCGGGGTGCTCCAGCACGAGGCTGCCGCGCGCGGCATGCAGTCCCTCTCGCTGTGGGCGGCCGTGCCGCACTACGTCGCGCACCCTCCGTCGCCGAAGGCGTCCCTGGCGATCCTGCACCGGATCGAGCAGCTGCTCGGGGACTCGATCCCGCTGGGCGAGCTCCCGGACGACGCCGCAGCCTGGCAGGCGGGGGTCGACGAGCTGGCGGGCGAGGACTCCGAGATCGGCGACTACGTGCGCCAGCTGGAGCAGGCGAAGGACACCGCCGAGCTGCCCGAGGCGAGCGGTGAGGCGATCGCGCAGGAGTTCGAGCGCTACCTGCGTCGGCGTGACACGGGCAACGGCGGCTGACGAACCACCGGTCCGGCTGCAGGTCCTACAGGCGCACGCCCAGCAGGGCGTCCACCGCGCGGGCCACCACCCCGGGTGCGCCCTCCACCGGCTCCTCGGCCCCACGCACCGCACGTGCCGTCCAGTCGTCGACCGCCTGCAGGGCCGTGGGCGTGTCGAGGTCGTCCGCCACCGCCGCACGCACCGCCGTCAGGGTCGCCGTCGCGTCCGGTCCGCCGTTCCCCGAGACGGCACGCCGCCAGGACGCCAGCCGCGTGCGCGCCTGTGCGAGCTGGTCCGCCGACCAGTCCCAGTCGTGCCGGTACCGGTGCGCCAGCAGCGCGAGGCGGATCGCCATCGGGTCCTCACCCTGGTTCCGCAGGGTGGAGACGAGCACCAGGTTGCCCCTGGACTTGCTCATCTTCTCGCCGTCCAGCCTCACCATCCCGGCGTGCACGTGGACCCGTGCGCCGTGGCCCGCGTCCAGCAGCCGCGCGTGCGAGGTGCTCATCTCGTGGTGGGGGAACACCAGGTCCGACCCGCCACCCTGGACGTCGAAGGGCAGCCCGAGGCCGTCCCGTGCGATCACGGCGCACTCGATGTGCCAGCCGGGACGACCCCGGCCGAGCGTCCCGCCGTCCCACGCCGGCTCGCCGGCGCGCTCCCGCCGCCACAGCAGCGGATCCAGCGGGTCCCGCTTGCCGGGGCGCTCGGGATCCCCGCCCCGCTCGGCGGACAGGGCGAGCATCGTGTCCCGGTCGAGGCCCGCGACCGCCCCGAGCTCATGGTCCGCCGTGAGGTCCGCGTACACGTCGCCCCGGTCCGTCCCGTCGTCCACCGCGTCGGGCGTGGGCACGCGGTAGGCCGCCCCTGCCTCGAGCAGCGCCTCCACCGCCACCACCACGTCCGGCAGCACCTCGACGACGCCCCGGTAGACGTCGGGCGGGATGACACCCAGCGCGGTCATGTCCTCCGCGTACAGGGCGATCTGGTCGTCGGCGAGGGCGCGCCAGTCGACGCCGGTCGCGGCTGCCCGCTCGAGCAGCGGGTCGTCGACGTCCGTGACGTTGGACGCGAACCGGACGCTCAGACCGGAGTCCCGCCACGCACGGTTGAGCACGTCGAACGCGACGGCGGTCGCAGCGTGCCCCAGGTGCGTCGCGTCGTACGGCGTGATGCCGCAGACGTACAACGTCGCGGTCGGCCCCGACGACGCCGGCACCAGACCGCCGGTCGAGCTGTCGTGGACCCGGACGACGGGGCCGTCACCCGGAAGCCGCGGAACGTGCGGGGAAGGCCAGGTGAGCACGCCCGGAAGCCTAACCGGCTCTGGTGTGCGTCCCGCTCCGGGCAGTCGGGTCGGACTGCGCACGTGACGAGCGCCATCGACGACCCGGGACGCGACGTCGTCCGCATCGCGATCTACCAGCAGCAGAACGGCGAATGGGCCCGGGTCCCCCGCAGGCGTCGATCGACCGCCTGGACCGCCACCTCGACGCCCACGACTCGCTGCTCGGAGCGCTGCTCGAGGTGCACCTGTCGCACGGGTCGGTCCGGCAGGACGAGGACACGCAGAAGATCTGCACGGCGCTGATCGTCGGGCCCTACGGGATGAACTTCCACCACGTGCCTCAGCTGAGCTGGACGTACGGCTACCCGCTCGCGGTGGTCGTGATGGGCGCCGTCTGCCTGTGGTCGTACTGCGCGTTCAAGCGCAGCGGCTGGCTGCAGCGACCGGGCCGCCGCCGGCGCGCGATGCTCTTGCCGTGACGCGGGGGCTCAGGGCGTGACCGGCACGCTGGGGTCCAGGGCTCCGGTGACGAGCAGCAGCACGACGACGGCAGCCAGCCCGATCCGGTACAGCACGAAGGGCCGGTAGCTGTAGGTCGAGACGATCTTCAGGAACACGATGATGACGAGGTACCCGACGACGAACGCCACGATCGTCGCGACCAGCGTGAGTCCGAGACCCGGTACCCCGGCGTGCCCGAACCCGTCGAGGTTGGTCACCAGCTCGTAGAGCCCCGAGCCGAACACCGCCGGGATCGCCAGGAGGAACGAGTACCGGGCGGCGGCCTCGCGGGTGTAGCCCATCAGCAGACCGCCGGTGATCGTCCCACCCGAGCGGGAGACGCCGGGGATCAGGGCCAGCGCCTGCCAGAAGCCGAACTGGACGGCGTGCCGCGGCGTCAGCGTGTCGAGCGGTCGCGCCTTTCGGCCCACCCGGTCCGCCCAGCCGAGCAGCAGCGCGAACCCGATCAGCGTGAGCACCGTGATCCAGAGGTTGCGCAGCACGTTCTCGATCGAGTGCTGGAACAGCACGCCGAGGATGACGATGGGCAGCGAGCCGATGGCGATGAACCAGGCCATCAGCGCGTCGTGGTCGGGCCGGGCACCCTCGGGCATGCCGGCGCGGGACCGCCAGTCCGTGCCGCGGTCGCCGCGCAGAGCCCGCCACCAGGCCGAGACGATCCGCACGATGTCGCGGCGGAAGTAGAGCAGCACGGCCGACTCCGTGCCGAGCTGGATCACCGCGGTGAACGCGGCACCCGCGTCCCGGCCGCCGATCAGCTCGCTGATGATCCGGATGTGCGCGCTGGACGAGACCGGGAGGAACTCCGTCAGGCCCTGCACCAGTCCGAGCAGGATCGCCTCGCCACCGCCCATGCCGCTCGCCACGGGGCGCACCATATCCTGCGCGGCGTGCCGGGACCCCGACGCCCCGCGGTTAGGGTGACCAGTCATGGAGCAGCGCCGGGTCGGACGCACCGGCCTGCACGTGTCGTGGCTGGGCCTCGGCACGATGACGTGGAGCCGGGACACCGACGAGCACGACGCGGCGCAGCTGCTGCGGGAGTTCGTCGAGGCGGGTGGCACCCTCCTGGACACCTCCGCGTCCTACGCCGACGGCGGCGCGGAGGAGCTGATCGGCAGCCTGCTGCGCGGTGCAGTCTCCCGTGACGAGGTGCAGCTGTGCACCAAGGCGGGTGTCCGCCACACCCCCGACGGTTCGGTGGTGGACGCCTCGCGTGGGGCGCTGCTCGACAGCCTGGACGCGTCGCTGCGGCGGCTCGGCACGGACCACGTCGACGTCTGGCTGGTGCAGAACCCCGACCCGCGGACCCCGCTCGAGGAGACGTGCTCGGCCCTCCGGCTCGCAGTGAGCTCGGGACGGGCTCGGTACGTGGGCCTGTCGAACCACGCCGGCTGGCAGGTGGGGCGCGCGGCGACGCTGCTCGAGCCCGACGTCGGCCTCGGGGTGCTGCAGGCCGAGTACTCGCTGCTGCAGCGCGGCGTCGAGCGCGAGGTGGTGCCGGCCGCCGCCGCTCTCGGCGCCGGACTGCTCGCCTGGTCACCGTTGGGACGCGGCGTCCTCACCGGCAAGTACCGCCGGACGGTGCCCGCCGACTCGCGCGCGGCGTCCGCGCACCTGGCGGGCTTCGTCGAGCCCTACCTCACGCGTCCGGCGTCGGCCGTCGTCGAGGCGACCGCGACCGCGGCGACCGGGCTGCAGCGCTCCCCCGCTGAGGTCGCGCTCGCATGGCTGCGCACGCGTCCCGCACTGGCGTGCGCGGTGCTGGGCGCGCGGACGCCGGCGCAGCTGCGCGCGTGCCTGGCGGCGGACGACCTGACGCTGCCGGACGAGATCGTGCGGGCGTTCACCGAGGTCAGCGCCCCGCCGGTCGGCTACCCCGAGCGGCCGGCCGGCTGACCTCCCGCGGCGTCGTCACGGAGTCAGCGGGAGACGGGGGCCTCGTCGTCCTCGTCCTCGGCCGACCAGTCCTCGTCCGACTCGTCGTCGCCGTCGTCGCCGTCGTCGTCCTCGTCCTCCTCGGACTCGTCCTCCTCCTCACCGAGGTAGAACGGCGTCGCCTCCCCGAAGACGGTGCCGAGGGCGTCGTCGTAGACCTCGAAGGCGTCGGCGAGGACGTCGTACGCGTCGTCGACCGCCGGGTCGTCCTCGCCGTGGCGGCTCTCCACGGCGTGGTAGTGGGCCTCGAGCGCGGCGATCAGCCGGTCGAGCGCAGCGCGGGGGTCGACGGTCATGCCGTAGACCGTATCGCCGCGCAGGGCACAATGGCACCGCGCCGGTCGTTGCGGGGGGTGCAGCGCCGGCCGGGGCGGACCGCCGTACGACCCACGCGACGAGAGACGAGGTGAGCGGGTGGCCGAACGAACGACGGCCGGCCGGGGCGACTTCCTGTCCCGGGGCGGCCAGTACGAGTACCGCACACTGACGATCCCGCGGACCACCGACGGGAACGACGCCCGACGGATGCTGACGTACGAGGCGGAGTACGGCCGCTGGGAGCTCGCCCGGACCCGGATGTACGTGGGCGGAGAGCGCCGGGTGCTGCTGCGACGCAAGATCATCCGGGTGCAGAGCACGCTCGGCGCAGACCTCGACTGAACGGCCGCACCCGTCGAGGGCGCCGGCTCAGCAGGTCTGCAGCAGGCGGTCCAGCACGCGGGTGCCGAAGCGCAGGGCGTCCACCGGCACACGCTCGTCGACGCCGTGGAACATCGCCGGGAAGTCGAGGTCCGCCGGCAGCCGCAGCGGCGCGAACCCGTACCCGTGGATGCCCAGGCGCGCGAGCGACTTGTTGTCGGTGCCGGCGGAGAGCATGTACGGCAGGACCACCGCACCCGGGTCCTCGGCCTGGACGGCGGCCGTCATCGCGCCGACGAGGTCGGTGTCGAAGGGCGCCTCCGGGCCGATGTCACGATGCTGCGACTCGATGCGGACGTGCTCACCGAGCAGCCGCTGCAGCGTGGCGTCGAACTCGGCCTCGTGCGCGGGCAGGAACCGACCGTCGACGGTGGCCCGCGCCGAACCCGGGATGACGTTCGCCTTGTAGCCCGACGCCAGCTGCGTCGGGCTGGTGGTGCTGCGCAGCGTCGCACCGACGAACCGCGATGCGGGGCCCAGGGCGTCGACCAGGGCGTCGACCGCCCGCTCGTCCTCCGGGTCGAAGGGCAAGCCGGTCAGGTCCGCAACGCCTTCCAGCAGCCGACGGACCGTCGGGGTCAGCTGGTACGGCCAGCGGTAGGCGCCGATCCGGGCGACCGCCGCCGCGAGGTGGGTCACCGCGTTGTCCGGGTTGACCTGGCTGCCGTGGCCGGCACGCCCCTCGGCGACGAGCTGGAGCCACGCCAACCCCTTCTCGGCCGTCTGGAGCAGGTACGCGCGGTGGCCGGCGACCTCGACCGAGAAGCCGCCGACCTCGCTGATCGCCTCGGTCGCACCGGCGAACAGCTCGGGCCGGTTGTCCACCGCCCAGCGGGCGCCGTGCACCCCGCCCGCCTCCTCGTCGGCGAACATCGCGAGGACGACGTCACGGGCCGGCCGCCGACCCTCGCGGACCATCTGGCGCACCACCGCCAGCACCATCGCGTCCATGTCCTTCATGTCCACGGCCCCACGGCCCCAGAGGACGCCGTCGACCTCGACGCCCGCGAACGGGTCGACGGACCAGTCGGCCGCCTGCGCCGGCACCACGTCGGTGTGGCCGTGCAGCACCAGCGCGGGTCGGTCCTGGTCGCGTCCCTCGAGCCGCACCACCACGTTGGCTCGGCCGAGCGCGCTCTCGAAGAGCTCCGGCTCGAGGCCGACCTCCTCCAGCAGGCCGACGACGTACTCGGCGGCCAGCCGCTCCCCCGGCCCGCTCGAGTCGCCGTAGTTGGAGGTGTCGATCCGGATCAGCTCCGCGCAGATCCGGGCGACCTCGGCCTCCGCCGGTGTGCCGGAGGCGATCGTGGGGGCGTCGCCGGCGGTCGGCACGGGATCGGGCATGAGATCACGGTACCGGGGAGGTGGAATGTCGCCGCGGGGTTCGCGGGCGGCCTCCGGCACCGGTGCGGCACGGCCGAGCAGGACCGTCAGAGGGTCAGCCCGCGGCGTACCAGGAGTGGTTCCAGCCGCGGCTCGTGGTCGACCAGCTCCCGGAACGCCTGCATCGGGTCGAGGGACCCGCCGCGCGACAGCACGGCCGCGCGAAGACGATCACCGTTGGCGCGACGCAGGCCGCCGTTCGCGGTGAACCAGTCGACCGTGTCGGCATCCAGCACCTCCGACCAGAGGTACGAGTAGTAGCCGGCGGCGTAGCCGCCCCCGAACACGTGGTTGAAGTAGGAGCTGCGGTAGCGCGGCGGCACCGTCGGCAGCGCCACGCCGGCCGCCTCGAGTGCCGTGGTCTCGAACGCCTCGACCTCGGCCGGGTCCGCCGGGACGTCGTCGGGCGCCAAGCGGTGCCACGCCTGGTCGAGCAGCGCTGCGGCCAGGTACTCGGTGGTGGCGAAGCCCTCGCCGTGCTGCCGACCCTCGACCAGCGTGTCGAGCCACTGCGCCGGCATGGGCTCGCCGGTCTCGTGGTGCACGGCGAACCGCCGGAGCACGGAGGGGTCCCAGGCCCACATCTCGTTGACCTGCGACGGGTACTCGACGAAGTCGCGCGGCACGGCCGTGCCGGACTGGGACGGGTAGTGCACGTCCGACACCAGGGCGTGCAGCGCGTGGCCGAACTCGTGGAACAGCGTGATCACGTGGTCCCACGTCAGCAGGGCCGGCTGGCCCGGCGCAGGACGCGGGATGTTGGCGTTGTTCACGACGACGCAGCGTTCGCCGAGCAGGCGCGACTGGTCGACGAGGGTGTTCATCCAGGCGCCGCCGCGCTTGCTCTCCCGGGCCCACGGGTCCGCGAGGAACAGGCCGATGCCGTCGCCGTCGGCGTCGAGCACCTCGAACACGCGGACGTCGGGGTGGTAGCCGGCGAGGTCGGTCCGCTCGCTGAAGGTCAGCCCGTACAACCGGTTCGCCGCCCAGAACACCCCGTCGACCAGCACGCGGTCGAGCTCGAGGTACGGCCGCAGGAGGGACTCGTCCAGCGACCGACGGCGGCGCCGGACGGCCTCCGCGTAGTACGGCCAGTCCCACGCCTCGAAGGCGGCGCCCGGCACGTCCACCGCCAGGGCGTCCGCGAGGTCGGCCGCCTCGCGCCGCGCGTTCGCCACGGCGGCGGGCGCCAGGCCGGTGAGCAGGTCCGTCACCGCCTCCGACGTGGTCGCCGTCCCGTCCTGGGCCACGTAGTCCGCGTGGTGCACGTAGCCGAGCAGCCGCGCGCGCTCGGCGCGGAGGCGGGCCAGCTCCAGCAGGATCGGTCGCGTGTCGTGGTCGGGGCCGAGCCCACGCGTCACCGCCGCTCGATGCACGCGTTCGCGCAGCGCCCGGTCGTGCAGGCTCGCCAGTACGGGCTGCGCCGTGGGCAGGACGAGCTCGAGCAGCCAGGCACCGGAGTGCCCCCGGTGCTCCGCTGCCGCCGCAGCGGCGGCCACCGCGTCCGGCGCGAGGCCGGCCAGCTGGGCCTCCTCGGTGACGAGCACCGCGGCGGCGTTGGAGGCGGCGAGCAGCTCGCGGCCGAAGCGGGCGTCCAGAGCGGTGATCCGCTCGTTCAGCGCCCGCAGCCGCTCCTGGTCCGCCGTGCCCAGTCCGACGCCGGACCGACGGAAGTCGAGCTCGAGCCGGTGCAGCAGCCACCGCGTGTCCGGCTCGACCGCCAGGCGGCCGTCGGCCACCTCCTGCGCCAGCAGCCGGACCCTGTCGTAGAGCCGTCGGTCGAGGAGCATCGCGTCGTGGTGCGCCGCGAGCAGCGGCGCCACCTCCTCCTCGAGCTGCTCCAGGGCTTCCGTCGAATCGGCACCGAGCTGGTTGTCGAACGCGGCCGTCACCCGGTCGAGCAGCCGACCCGACCGCTCGAGCGCCACGACCGTGTTCTCGATGGACGGAGGTTCTGCGTCCGTCGCGATCGCCTCGAGCTCCGCGCGTTGCTGCGCCATGCCCGCCAGGAGGGCCGGTCGGTAGTGCTCCTCACGGATGGCGCGGTAGTCCGGCAGGCCGTAGGGCAGCGTCGACCGGGACGCGAACGGGTTGCTCGGGTCGAGCACCGCGACGTCGGCGGTCGGGCGGGGGGCGTCGGTCACGACGCCATCGTCGCAGGCGGTCGACGCAGCACCCTTGACCGCTCCTAGACCGTGGTGCTCCGCAGGACGTCGGCGGTCGAGGCCACCGGGTAGCCGTGCGCCAGGCCCACCGGCTCGCTGTACAGCCGACCGGCGTGGGTGGTCAGGCCGGCGGCGAGCGCCGGGTCCGCCGCGAGCGCAGCGCGCCAGCCGTCGTCCGCCAGGGCGCCGAGGTACGGCATGGTCACGTTGGTCAGCGCACGCGTCGACGTGACCGGCACGGCGCCCGGCATGTTGGCGACGCAGTAGAACACCGAGCCGTGCACGGGGAACGTCGGCTCGTCGTGCGTGGTGGGCCGGGTGTCCTCGAAGCACCCGCCCTGGTCCACCGCGACGTCCACGAGCACCGACCCGCGCTGCATCCGGGACACCAGCTCGTTGCTGACCAGGTGGGGGGCACGGGCGCCCGGCACCAGCACGGCACCGATC
>NCKG01000257.1:0-2947 GCA_002279095.1 Cellulomonas sp. 14-74-6 | reverse complement strand
GTCCGACGCGCGTCGCCCAGAACGCCACGGCCGCCGCGGCAGCGACGTTCAACGAGTCCACCCCGCCCGCCATCGGGATCCGCACCACGAGGTCGCACGCCGCGACCGTGCGCGCCTTGAGCCCGTCCCCCTCGGCACCGAGCACCATGGCGAGCCGGTCCGGTGGGTCCGCCACCAGCTCGTCGAGGCTGATCGCCGAGTCGTCCAGCGCCAGCGCGGCCGTGACGAAGCCGGCGGTGCGCAACGCGGTGACGCCGTCCGGCCACGGGTCGACCCGCGTCCACGGCACCTGGAACACCGTCCCCATCGACACCCGTACCGACCGCCGGTACAGCGGGTCGGCGCACCGCGGGGTGACCAGCACCGCGTCGACCCCCAGAGCGGCGGCCGAGCGGAACGCCGCACCGACGTTGGTGTGGTCGACGATGTCCTCGAGCACCGCCACCCGGCGCGCACCCGCCACCACGTCGTCCACGGTCGGTAACGGCGGCCGGTGCATCGCGGCGAGCGCCCCCCGGTGCACGTGGAACCCGGTGATCGCCTCCAGCACGCGCTCGGCGGCGACGTACACCGGCACCGCGGCGTCCGCCGCGCCGGGCGCGTCCGCGAGCATCCGTTCGACCTCCGGCACCCACCGCGGCGCGGCCAGCACGGAGCGTGGCCGGTGCCCGGCGGCCAGCGCCCGGGCCAGCACCGTCGAGCTCTCCGCGATGTACAGCCCCTTGGCCGGCTCGTGCCGGGACCGCAGTGCGACGTCGGTCAAGGAGACGTAGTCGGCCAGCCGTGGATCGGCGGGGTCCTCGACGGTCAGCAGCTCGGGGTGCAGCACACCGTGATCCTGTCAGCCCTCGGCGCGGCGCAGCGCACGGCCGCCCAGCGCCGCGGCGACCGCACCGACGCAGGCCAGCAAAGGGACGATGACGAACGCCGTGCGCATGCCGAAGGCGTCGGCCAGCGCGCCGAGCAGCAACGGGGCGACCCCGATCGCGGCGCCCCCCGCGAGGGTGGCGTAGCCCTGCACCCGGTCACCGTGACCGGGCGACGCGCCGAGCATCAACGCGATCGACAGCGGGTACTGCGCTCCGTACCCGAGTCCCGCCAGCACCAGTCCCGCCATCGCGACCGCGGTCGACGTCGTACTCCACAGCATGGCCCAGCCGGCGATCGCCACCAGGAAGGCACTGGTCAGCAGCACCGCAGGCCGCATCCGCAGCGACAGGGGTCCGACGACGAACCTCGTCGCCGTCATACCCGCGACCAGCCCGGCGGTCGCGGCCGTCGCGATGCCGGCACGGGCGCCGGTGCGGTCGATCAGCAGGGCGGTGGCCCAGTAGGTCGTCGCGTTCTCGATGGCGATGGCGGCCACCAGGGACACGATGAACAGCAGCGCGGCCGCCGCCGGGCGGTAGCGCACGTGCGGGACGGCGCTCGGCGGCAGCACGGCCGAGCTCGGCAGCACCGCCGGCTCGTCGTGGGTCAGCAGCACGGTCTCCTCGTCCAGCGCGCCGGCCTCCGCTCCGACCGCTACCGGCACCGGCGCGGTGAGCGGGACGACGGGCCCGTCCGACGACGGCGCCCTGGACCGCGAGCCACGCGTGCTGAGCGCGGCGGAGCTCGGCAACCGGAGCACGAAGACCGCACCCACCAGGGCGATCCCGGCGGTGACCAGCACGGCCGGCCGCCATCCCCAGCCGGCAGCCACCGCGGCACCGACGGCGAGCGGACCGAACAGCCCCACCCCGGATCCCACGCCGTTCGCCTCGGTGATCGCCGCCGTCGCCACCCGTCCGTGCCGCAGGGCCAGACCCACCTGGCTCGACGCGATCATCACGTTGCCGCCCGTCGCCAGGACCAGCATCGCCAGCAGCGTCCACACCAGTGCCGGCCCCAGCACCAGCCCGACGACGCCGACGGCCACGGTCAGCCCGGCCGCCACGACGGCGGTGCGCCGCCCCCACCACTGGACGGAGCGCGGTGCCAGCACGGCTGCCACCAGCCCGCCGAGCGCCATCGCGGTGCCGTGCAGGCCGGCCTGCGCCGAGCTGAGCCCGCGCTCCTGAGCCAGCAGCGGCACGCTCGGGTTGAAACTGTACAGCAGCCAGCCCCACGTGACGAACGAGCCGTAGAGCGTGACCGTCAGCCGGTCGCGACGCAGGCGAGGGACCGTCGCGTCCTCGGGTCGAAACGATGCGACTGCCACACGGGCAGCCTAGTGCCCCGCGCGCCGGCGCCCACATCCGCTGCCGGACGCGCGAGAGGGACCCGGTCCGCCGACCGGGTCCCTCCCCACCGTGAAGGTGCGGTGTCAGTCGACCGGACTGGTCGCCGCCGCGAACTGGCTGGCGTACAGCCGGGCGTAGGCGCCGCCTGCCGCGAGGAGCTCCTCGTGGCTGCCCTGCTCGACGATCGCGCCGTGCTCCATCACCAGGATCAGGTCGGCGTCGCGGATGGTCGACAGCCGGTGCGCGATGACGAACGACGTCCGCCCGGCACGCAGCGCGTTCATCGCGTGCTGCACCAGCACCTCCGTGCGGGTGTCCACCGAGCTGGTCGCCTCGTCGAGGATCAGGATCGTCGGGTCGGACAGGAACGCCCGCGCGATGGTCAGCAGCTGCTTCTCACCGGCGGACACGGTCCCGCCCTCGTCGTCGATCGTCGTCGCGTAGCCGTCGGGCAGGGTCCGCACGAACCGGTCGACGTGCGTGGCGGTCGCCGCCTCCACCACCTGCTCGTGCGTCGCGGAGTCCACGCCGTAGCCGATGTTGTCCTCGATCGTCCCCTCGTAGAGCCAGGTGTCCTGCAGCACCATGCCCATCTGCGAGCGCAGCTCGTCCCGCGTCAGCGTCCGGGTGTCCACGCCGTCGAGCGTGATCCGCCCGCCGTCCACCTCGTAGAACCGCATCAGCAGGTTGACCAGCGTCGTCTTGCCGGCGCCCGTCGGGCCGAC
>NCKG01000256.1:0-2969 GCA_002279095.1 Cellulomonas sp. 14-74-6 | reverse complement strand
GACGCCGTCGTGCCGACCGTCGGCGCGGCCAGGTTGCGGCGGTGCCGGGTGCTCCTCCGTCGCGCGGTTCCTCAGCCGCGGACGTTGCGGACGACGGCGAGCGAGCGCTTGCCACGACGGAGAAGGGCGAAGCCGCCGGCGAGGACGTCCTCAGCCTCCAGGACGGCCGCCTCGTCGGCGACCCGGCGGTTGTTGACGGACAGACCGCCCTCGGCGACCGCGCGCCGCGCCTCGCTCTTGCTCTTGACGAGCCCCGCCGCGGCGAAGAGTTCGACCAGCAGGTCACCGGTGGCGCCGTCGGTTCCGGGCAGCTCGGCCACCGCGGCTCGCAGGGTGGACTCGTCGAGCTCGGCGAGAGAACCCCGACCGAACAGCGCCTGGCTCGCGGCGACCACGTTGGCCGTCGCATCGGCACCGTGGACGAGCGTGGTCACGTCGCCGGCCAGCGCTCGTTGGGCGTCGCGGGCGGCGGGCCGGGTGCGGACCGCCTCCTCGAGCTCGGCGATCTGCTCACGCGTGCGGAAGGTGAACACCTTGAGGTGGTTGACCACGTCCGCGTCGTCCGAGTTGAGCCAGAACTGGTAGAAGGCGTACGGGCTGGTCAGCTCGGGGTCGAGCCACACGGTTCCCGACTCCGTCTTGCCGAACTTGGTGCCGTCGGCCTTGGTGATCAGGGGCGTGGTCAGGGCGTGGACCGGGTCACCGGTCACCTTGCGGACCAGCTCGACGCCGGACAGCAGGTTGCCCCACTGGTCGTTGCCGCCGGTCTGCAGGGTGACGCCGTGGCGGCGGTGCAGCTCGAGGAAGTCCATCCCCTGCAGGATCTGGTAGCTGAACTCGGTGAAGCTGATGCCCTGCTCACTGGCGAGCCGGCGCGCGACGGTGTCCTTGGCCAGCATCGTCCCGAGGCGGTAGTGCTTGCCGACGTCGCGCAGGAACGCGATGGCGGACAGGTCGGCGGTCCAGTCGAGGTTGTTCACCATCGTCGCCGCCGCAGGTCCGTCGAAGCGGAGGAGCGGTGCGATCTGGCTGCGGATGCGTTCCACCCAGCCGGCGACGACCGACGGGTCGTTGAGGGTGCGCTCTCCCGTCATCTTCGGGTCGCCGATCAGGCCGGTCGCTCCACCGACGAGGGCGAACGGCCGGTGACCGGCGTCCTGCAGGCGCCGGATGGTGAGGATCTGCACCAGGTTGCCGATGTGCAGGCTCGGGGCGGTGGGGTCGAAGCCGCAGTAGACCGCGACGGGACCGGCGGCGAGCGCCGCGTCGAGCGCGTCTCGGTCGGTGGTCTGGGCGACGAGCCCACGCCAGGTCAGCTCGTCGAGGACGCTGGTCACATCTGTCTCCTTGCACACGGACGCCGAACGGCGCCCGACGGACGGTTCGGGTGGCCGGTGGTCAGGCCGACGCCGTGGCCCCGGGCGGGGTCGTTGCCGACGTCGGCGACCGATAGGCCGGGCGGTACGCGGACACGGTCGGCTCGCCCGTCAGCCAGAACCGCCACGGGTGCCGCGCGGCGTCCCCGCCGGCACCGGACACACCGACCCGTGCTCCCTGCCGGTGCGCGGGCGCCACTGCAGCCTCGCCGCGGCGAAGCACGATCGCGCCGTCGGGCTCGGTGACGTCCGCACCGTTCGCGTCCAGGTCGAGACCGAGGCACACCGCCAGCCGCGCCGGACCGCGGGCCAGCTGCCGCTCGTTGTCCACGACGCCGGCCGCCTCCCGTCGGCGCCACGCCAGCTCGCGCCCTGCCACCACCTCGCCCGCGCGCAGCAGCACCGCGGCAGGGCGACCGGTGGGCTCCGCCACGACGTTGAGGCAGTGGTGCAGCCCGAGGTGCCGGTAGACGTACAGCCGACCCGGCTCGGCGAACATCGCCGCGTTGCGCTGCGTGCGCCCGCGGTGGGCGTGCGAACCCGGGTCGTCCTCGCCCCCGTAGGCCTCCACCTCCGTGATGCGCACGGTCACGTCGCCCTCCGGCGACCTGGCGGTGAGATGGGCTCCGAGCAGGTCGCGTGCGACCGTCAGCACGTCGCGGGCGAACCAGACCCTGGCCGGGCACGTCCCCAGGTCCGGATCCGCGGGGCGGGCCGGCTCCACGGCGTCCCGCTGGCTGGTCACCGGGTCATCCTGCCGCATCCGTCGAGCCGGACGTCGGCCCGTTCCGCGGTGCGCTCGTGGGCGAAGTGAACGGCCTCCCGTCGCATCCAGTCCTCCCAGTGGCCGCGCATCGCCGTCCCGTCGCGAGCCAGCCCGCGCGCGAGCCGCTCGGCCGGCGGTGCCTCCACCCACACCCGGAGGGTGGCGACGGCATCGGCCTCGCGGCGGGCGGATCCACAACCTTCGAGCACGAGGACGGTGGGCACCGGCACCTCGACCCACTCCGCGAAGCGGTGCGCGACCCAGTCGTAGCGCTGGAAGCGCCCGCGCCGGCCGCGTCGCAGCGGCTCGAGCACCTGGGCGGCCAGTCGGGGCCACAAGGTGCCTTCCAGGCCGGACCAGCCCTCGTAGAGGTCGTCCAGGTGCACCACGGTCACAGTCCTGCCCCGCGCCCGCAGGACGGCCGCGACGGCCGCCGCGGTGGTCGTCTTGCCCGACCCGGCGGGACCGTCGATGCAGAGCAGCCGGACAGGGCCGAGCCGCGCCGCGCCGGCGAGGACGTCGTCGGCCAACGCCCTCGCCGCGCTTGCGCCGTCTGCTGAGGTCAGCGTGCCCACGTCCGCGCGTGGTCGGCTGCGGCACGGGCGCGGGCGCGCTGCTCCGCCACGCGGACCGGCGCCGTGCCTCCGTAGGACGCGCGCGAGGCGAGCGACCCCTCGACTGTGAGCACGGACCGGACGTCCGGCGTCAGGTGCGGGCTGATCGCCGCGAGGTCCGCGTCGGTCAGGTCCCACAGCTCGATCGCGGGTGAGCGGCTCTCGCACGCGCGCACGCACGCACCGGCGATCTCGTGCGCCTCGCGGAACGGA
>NCKG01000255.1:0-2979 GCA_002279095.1 Cellulomonas sp. 14-74-6 | reverse complement strand
GCGGGTCTGGGAGGTGCGCGGCGGCGTCGTGACGGAGAGCGTCGTCGACTGGGTGGCGGACCTCGGCCTCGCGCCCGTGACGCTCACCGACCTGCGCGGTGGCGACCCGCAGCACAACGCCGGCATCGTCCTGGAGCTGCTGGACGGCAAGCGCGGGCCGGTGCGCGAGACCGTGCTGCTCAACGCGTCAGCCGGCCTGGTCGCGGACGGCACACTGCCCGGCACCGCCGACGGCACGCTGGCCGAGCGCTTCCGAGCGGCCATGGGCCATGCGGAGCGGTCGGTGGACGACGGCTCCGCAGCCGGCGTGCTGGACCGCTGGCGCAAGGTGGGCGTCTGAGCGGAAGACCCTGCGTGCTCGTAGGCGCGGGTTCGTGCACGTCCGGCCCGTGTCACGTCTGCCGGCTGCGGTGCGGCCGGCAGCCAGGTGCGGAGCTCAGTCCTCGAGGCCGAGGGCGAAGGCCTTGTCCAGGTCGTGCTCGGAGTAGGTGCGGAAGGCGATGTACGTCTGCGTCCGCAGGACGCCCTCGACCTTGCTCACCTTGTCCGCGATGACATCCGCGAGCTCGTCGTGCTCCCGCACCCGGACCATGGCGATGAGGTCCACCTCGCCGGTGACCGAGTAGACCTCGGTCACCCCGTGGATCTCCGCGATCGCGGCTGCGACCTCCGGGATCCGGGCGGCGTCGGTGTCGATGAGGACGATCGCGGTGAGCATGTCGTCATCATGCCGTGCGACGGGCGCTTCCCGCCGCACGCGAGCGCGTCGGACGGCCGGGCGTTCTCGCGCCGCTCGTCGCGGCCTCGGTGAGGTCGCCGACGAGGGCCTGGTCGCCCGTCGGCGGCACGGCGAGCGCGACCGCCACGGCCGCCGCGGCGTCCCGGACGGCCTGGGCCGAGGGGAGGGGGCACGACCACTCGTCGGAGATCTCGACGAGCCGGACCCCGGGCTGCTCGAGCCAGGCGAGCAGCAGGTCCGTCTCCTCCGGGTGCGCGGCGCCCGCCGGCGCCACGGGAGCGTCGACGTGCTCGCCGGTCGCCTGCAGGGTGGCGATCGCCGGACGCGGGTCCGCACGGTGATCGACGCGGGCCGTCCCTGCGAGCCGTCCGTGGCGGACGAGCACGATCTCCCAGCCGTGGTCGTCCGTCCGACGGGCCGCGACCAGCTCGGCGCACCGGGCCAGCGGGGTGGTGCGCTGCACGCGGGTGGCGCCGCGCAGGTAGGCCGTCAACCGGTCCCGCTCGACGGCTGCCTCCTCGAAGCGCTCCTGTGCGACCAGGGTGCCGATGCGGGTCCCGACGTGGCGGACGACGGCACCGGGGTCTCCCGTCATCGCGGCGCGCAGGGGTTCGGGCGCACTGGCGTACTGGGCCACGTCCTGCGAGCCGATGCAGGGCGCACCGCACCGGCCGAGCTCCGCCAGCACGCACGCGGACGCGTCGGGCGCCGCGACGGCGGGCAGCCGGCGGGTGCACCGGCGGACCGGGAAGGCCTCGTGCAGTGCCTCGACGGCGAGCTGCGCGGCGGCGCCGGAGGCGAAGGGACCGAGGTAGGCGGCCCCCGGCTCGTCCCGCACCTGGCGCACCACCGAGAGCCGCGGGAACGGCTCCGACGTCAGCCGGACCCATGGCATGCGCTCGGGGGACCGTGACCGCCGGTTGTACCGGGGGGCGTGCTCGGCGATCAGCCGGAGCTCGCGTACCCGGGCCTCGAGCGGCGTGGCGCAGACGACGGGGTCGACGCGTACCGCCAGCCGCACCATCTCGGACATGCGCGCGCGCCGTTCCGCGGACGTGAAGTACGTGCGGACCCGGCGGCGCAGGGAGGTGGTCGAGGTCCCGACGTAGAGCACCTCGTCACGCGGACCGCGGAACAGGTACACCCCCGGTGCATCGGGTAGACCGTCCGCCAGCGTCCGCTTGCGACGGACGTCGGCCGGCACCGGGTCGGCGGCGTCGGCCAGGTCCTCCAGATGGGTGACGCCGAGCGGCCCCAACCGGCCGAGCAGCGCATGCAGCACGTCCACGGTCGCCCGTGCGTCGTCGAGCGCGCGGTGGTTCGGCGTGGTCGTCGCCCGGAACAGCGCCGCGAGGGAGGAGAGCTTGTGGTTCGGGGCCTCGTCCCGGGACACCACGCGGCGGGCGAGGCGGACGGTGTCGACCACGCGGAACCCGGGCCACGCATGTCCCGTCGCCGAGGCGGCGGCCCGCAGGAACCCCACGTCGAACGGGGCGTTGTGCGCCACCAGCACGGTGCCCCGGGCGAACTCGAGGAACGACGGCAGCACCTCCTCGATGCGCGGTGCACCGATCAGCATCGACGTCGTGATCCCCGTCAGCACCTGGATGTAGGGCGGCACCGGACCGCCCGGGTCGACGAGCGTCTGGAGCTCGCCGAGCACCTCGCCGCCACGGACCTTGACGGCGCCGATCTCGGTGATCGCGCTGTCCCCCGGGCGGCCGCCGGTGGTCTCCAGGTCCACCACGACGAACGTGACCTCGGCCAGCGGGGTGCCGACGTCGTCGAGCGTCGGCTGCGTCGCCGTGGTCCCGGCCGGACGCGCGGCGGCGGCCTCGGGACCGGCCCACAACGGTCGCGGGCGGTGGTCCGTGTGCATGGCCGGCACGCTAGCCAGGGGCACCGACAGCCCGCCGAGGCGCGCCGGAACGACGTGTCGGTGGCTCTCGCTAGCGTCGCGCCATGATCATCGACTGCGACGCGTGCACGGCGGGCCCCGCCGCGTGCGCCGACTGCGTGGTGACGTTCCTGATGGTCCCGGCCGGCACGCCGGCGGCAGTCGGAGGCCCCGTCGAGCTCGACGCCGGCGAGCGTGCCGCTCTCGACGTGCTGGCCGCGTCGGGGCTGGTGCCGCCGCTCCGCATCGACCTGACCGGCTGAGCGCACGGCACGCTCAGCCGTGCACCGGACCTTCGTACAGGGCGTCGACCTCGTGCGCGAAGTCCTTGAGGACCTCGGCG
>NCKG01000254.1:0-2980 GCA_002279095.1 Cellulomonas sp. 14-74-6 | reverse complement strand
CGGGGATAAGTTTTTGGCCTCGCTGGCGTCGCCTCACAAAATGCAATGCAAAGTACGTCGGGGCGTGTTTCAAAAGCGCTGGGCGGTCGCCAGCGCCCCCTGGACGTCGGTCTGGCGCTGGGCGACGGCCTGGTCACGGAGCCGCTGACCCTCCGCGAGGCGGGTTCGGGCCTCGGGGCCGACGGCACCGCGGCGCGTGTCGACGTAGTCGGTGGTGGCGCGCAGCGCGGAGTCGAGGCGGCCGAGCGTCTGGTCCAGCAGACCGAGCGCGCGCCGGTTCGCCTCGTCCTGCTCCCGGGAGGGGCCGAGCGCGGCGTCGAGCGTGGCCTCGGCGGCCGCGAGGCGGCGCAGCGCGGCCAAGGGGTCACCGTCGCCGGCCCGGGCAGCCTGGGCTGCGGAGACTGCGGCGCTCGCCTCGGTGGCGGCCGGCGCGACGCGGGGGTCGCCGGGGGCCAGGCGGGCGGCGTCGGACAGGTCGCCCGTGATCGACGCGATCGCGGCGTCCAGGCGAGAGCCCGCGGCAGCCAGGTCGTTGCCCGCCGAGTCGACGGCGTCGAGCAGCGTGGTCGCCTGGTCCAGGGCCGTCTGCGCGGCGCGCGCGTAGCCGACGGCCGCACCGCGGTCGCCCGAGACGAGGGCCTGGCGGCCCGTCACGAGCATCCCCGTGACGTCGTCGAGCAGTTGGGACGCCTGATCGGGGTTGGCCGTGACGGACGCCAGGGCGGACGCGGGGTAGCGCGAGGCCAGGGCGGCGAGGGTGGTCCGGGTCGGCTCGATGCGCGACCGCAGCGTGGTGACGGCGCGCTCGTGGCCGTCGAGGGCGTCGCCGACGTGCGCCTCGAGGTCCCGCAGGCGGTCGAAGTCGCCCTTCTGGGCGTTCAGCGCGGCGGACACCTGCGCGCACAGCCGCAGGATCTGCGCGGAGGTGGCGCGAACCTGCGCCTCGGTGTCCGGGACGTCGTCGTCCAGCGTCTGGCGCAGCCGGAACGCCTCGGTGATCTGCTGCTTGCCGTCCGCGAGCACCTTCTCGAACTCGCGCGTGGCGTCCGGGCCGAACTCCGCCTGGGCGAAGCCGAGCTCCTGCTCGGAGGACCGCAGGGCGTCGTCGAGCCCCACCAGGGCGGAGGCGGACCGGCGGTCCAGCTCTGCGGTCGGCAGCTGGGCGTACTCGTCGGCGGCCGTGGCCACCCGCGTCGACCCGGCGGTGTCGGCCATCGGACCCGCGAGGGCACGGCGGCGGTTGCGGCTGACGACCGCGGCGATGATCGCGATCACCACGATGACGATCAGCCCCACCACCAGCAGGGCCCCGAACGTGCCGGCGGCGTTGCTGGTGGTCGTCGTACCGGTGCTGGAGCCGCCGCTGCCGGCGGCGGCGCGCAGGCCGTCCGCTGCGGTGACCGCCGCCTGGGCCCAGCTGTCGGTGCGCAGCTGGTCCTCGACCTTCGAGGCGACCTGCTGCACCTCGGTGCTGGTGATCGCGCCGGACGAGGACGGCGCCAGCATGTAGCGCCGGGCGCTGGTGGCGACCGCGAGGACGAAGTCCTGCGAGCCGAGGCCGGACTGCTTGGCGGCCTGCTGCGTCCAGGTCAGCGGGTCGGTGCCGGAGAAGTCGGGGACGAAGACGACGTAGAGCTGGTACGGGGTGTCCTTGGCGAGGCGGTCGAGCGCCGCCTGCACCGTCGCGGTGTCGTTGCCGAGCACGCCGGAGCGGTCGGTGATCTCCCCGGACAGGGTCGGTGGCGCCTCGGCGCTCGCCGGCAGCCCACCGGCCAGGATCACCCCGCCCACCAGGGCGATCGCCGCACCTGCCCGCGCCAGCACTGCCGCCACCCTGAGCACCACACGATCCTTTCTCACCGGTCCGACCGCTGCAACGAGTTCACCGTACGGACGGTTCCACCCGTCGCGAACGCCGCCGGCGTGGCGGTGCGGGCCGGGTGGTCGGCCAGTGTCGGGGGATCAGGGGTCAGGCGGGGTCCGGCGCCTGGTCCAGGTCCTCGGCGTCGACGATCGTGTACGAGTAGCCCTGCTCCGCGAGGAACCGCTGCCGGTGCGCGGCGAACTCCTGGTCGACGGTGTCGCGTGCGACCACCGCGTAGAAGTGCGCGGTGCGCCCGTCTCCCTTGGGCCGCATGATGCGGCCGAGGCGCTGGGCCTCCTCCTGGCGGGAGCCGAACGAGCCGGACACCTGGATGGCGACGGACGCCTCCGGCAGGTCGATGGAGAAGTTGGCCACCTTGCTGACGACGAGCGTGGACAGCTCGCCCGTGCGGAAGGCGCCGAACAGCCGCTGGCGCTCGCGGACGGTCGTCTCGCCGGTGATCAGCGGGGCGTCCAGGTGCTCGGCGAGCTCGTGCAGCTGGTCCAGGTACTGACCGATGACGAGCGTCTGCTCACCGGCGTGCCGGCGCACGATGCGGTCGACGACGGCGTTCTTGCCGCCGGCGGTCGCCGCGAGGCGGTACTTGTCCTCCGGCTCGGCCGTGGCGTACGTCATGCGCTCGTGGTCGGGCAGGGTCAGCCGGACCTCGGTGCACAGGGCGGGGGCGATGTAGCCCTGGGACTCGATGTCCTTCCACGGCGCGTCGAACCGCTTGGGGCCGATCAACGAGAACACCTCGTCCTCGCGGCCGTCTTCGCGCACCAGCGTGGCGGTCAGGCCGAGCCGGCGACGCGCCTGCAGGTCCGCCGTCATCCGGAACACCGGTGCCGGGAGCAGGTGCACCTCGTCGTAGACGATCAGGCCCCAGTCGCGGGCGTCGAGCAGCTCGAGGTGGGAGTACACGCCCTTCCGCTTGGTGGTGAGCACCTGGTAGGTGGCGATGGTGACGGGGCGGATCTCCTTGCGGGAGCCGGAGTACTCGCCGATCTCGTCCTCGGTCAGCGTCGTGCGGGCCACCAGCTCGTCGCGCCACTGCCGGGCGCTGACCGTGTTGGTCACCAGGATCAGCGTCGTCGTCGACGACCGGGCCATCGC
>NCKG01000253.1:0-2998 GCA_002279095.1 Cellulomonas sp. 14-74-6 | reverse complement strand
GTGTGCGCCGGAACCCCACCGGTTGTTGGCGAGGGCCGCGCCGTCCGGGCTGGGCGGTGCGATTCCGGGGAGCGACGTGCTCCCGTGCGAGCGGCGACGAGCCGCCGACCCGCCACCTGCCGAGGAGCCCTCCCATGCACCGCCGAGCCGTCCCGTCCCGTCTGATGCTCGCCCTGGTGCTGACGCCTGTCCTGGCCCTCGGCGCCTGCGCCTCGGGTGCGTCCGGTGCCGCGTCGTCGTCCACCACCGCGGCCGCCACCGCGGCGACGTTCAGCCCCGTCACCCTGGCCGACTGCGGCACGCAGGTGACGGTGACCAAGCCGCCCACCCGCGTGGTGTCGATCAAGTCCAGCGCGACGGAGATGATGCTCGCGCTCGGCCTCGGCGACCGCCTGGTCGGGACCGCCTTCGCCGACGGGCCGGTGCCCAGCCAGTGGGCCGCCGCGGCGGCCAAGGTGCCGGTGCTGGGCGACACGGTGCCCGGCCAGGAGGCGTTGCTCGCGGCGAACCCGGACTTCGTCTACGCCGGCTGGGAGTCGAACGTGTCGTCGTCCGGCGTGGGCGACCGGGCGACGCTCGCCTCCCGTGGGATCGGCACCTACGTCTCCCCCGCGGCGTGCAAGGAGAAGGGCTCCATGCCCGACCCGCTGACGTTCGACACCGTGTTCGGCGAGATCGACCAGGTGGGGCAGATCTTCGGCGTGCCGGACCGGGCGCAGGCGCTCGTCGCGAAGCAGAAGGCCGACCTCGCCGCGGTCCGCAAGCTGCCGGGTCACCGCACCGCGTTGTGGTACTCGTCCGGGAACGACACCCCGTACGTGGGCGCCGGCATCGGGGCGCCGCAGATGATCATGGACGCCGCCGGCCTGACCAACGTGTTCGCGGACGTGCACGACACCTGGACGTCGGTCGGCTGGGAGAAGGTCGTGGCGGCCAACCCGGACGTGATCGTGCTGGTCGACGCGACGTGGAACACCGCGGCGTCGAAGATCACCGCGCTCGAGCAGAACCCGGCGACCGCCCAGCTCGCCGCCGTCAAGCAGCACCGGTACGTGGTGGTGCCGTTCGCCGCGACGGAGGCGGGCGTGCGGAACGTCGAGGCGGTGCAGACCGTGGTCGCGGGCGTGAACGCCCTGGACGGCGGCGCGGCGCCGACGGGTGGCGCCACGGCGAGCCCGGGCAGCACGCCCAGCGCCGGCTGACGCCGGTGGCAGCAGGCGTCCGTCGTCTCCCGCTGACCGCCCTCGTGGCGGTCGGCGTGGTGGCGCTCGTCGTCACCGTGCTGGTGGCCGTGACGATCGGGCCCGCGCACCTGGCCGTGAGCGAGGTGGCGCGCAGCATCGGCGTGCACCTGCACCTGCTCGGGGCCGGTGGCGCGGCGCCCGTGCCGACGCTGCACGACGCGATCGTGTGGCAGCTGCGGCTGCCGCGGGTGCTCACCGCCGCGGCGGTCGGGGCGGGGCTCGCGCTGTCCGGCGCGGTGATGCAGTCGCTGACCCGCAACCCGCTGGCCGACCCGTACCTGCTGGGACTGTCCTCCGGAGCCTCGCTGGGCGCGGTCGCGGTGCTGGTGGTCGGTGTGGCGCTGGTGCTGCCGCTCGCGGCGTTCGCCGGTGCGCTGCTCGCTCTGGTCGGCACGCTCACGCTGGCACGGGCGGGCGGGACGCTGACCCCCGGACGCGCGGTGCTGGCGGGCCTCGCCGTCTCTCAGCTCGCAGCCGCGGGCACGTCGTTCGTCATCTTCTGGACGGCGACGGGCGACTCCTACCGGGAGATCCTCGCGTGGCTGATGGGGTCGTTGGCCGGCGCGACGTGGCGGTCGGTCGCCATCTCGGCGGGGGCGCTGCTCGTGGTCGGCACCGTGCTGGTGGTCAGCGGGACCCGGCTGGACGCCTTCACGTTCGGCGACACCAGCGCGGCGGCGCTCGGCCTGCACGTGGACCGCACCCGCTGGACGCTGATGACGCTCGTGGCCCTGCTGACCGGCGCGATGGTGGCGGTGAGCGGCGCGATCGGGTTCGTCGGGCTGGTGCTGCCGCACATCGTCTCGGCGCTGACCGGGCCGGCGCACCGGCGGCTGCTTCCGCTGGCGGCCCTGGCCGGGGGCACGTTCCTGGTGTGGGCGGACACGCTGGCCCGCACGGCGTTCGACCCGCGGGAGCTGCCGGTCGGCATCGTCACCGCGCTGATCGGGGTGCCGGTGTTCGCGGTGCTGCTGCGACGGGGGCAGGGATCGGCATGGAGCTGACCATCGCGGGCGTCGGCACCCGGCTGGGCGGGCGGTGGGTGGTGGACGGGGTCGACGCGACTCCGCCGACCGGTGCGCTCACCGGCCTGCTGGGGCCCAACGGTGCCGGCAAGACGACGCTGCTGCGGCTGGTCGCCGGGCTGCTGGTGCCGCAGGCGGGCGCCGTCATGGTCTCGGACGACGAGCCCGCCACCGGGCCGACGTCCACGGCCGGCGCCGTCCCACAACGCCAGGTGCCCGTGCACCTGCTCCCCCGCCGGCACCGCGCCCGCCGCATCGCCCTGCTGGAGCAAGAGTCGAGCTCGGCCGTCCCGCTGACCGTCCGCGACGTCGTCGCACTGGGCCGGATCCCCTACCGGTCGTGGTGGGGCACGGACGACGACCCTGCCGCCGTCGACCGCGCGCTCGAAGCCGCGGAGGCCGCCCACCTGGCCGACCGCGCGTGGGCCACGCTGTCCGGCGGTGAGCGTCAGCGCGTGCAGATCGCCCGGGCCCTGGCGCAGGAGCCCGCGTTGCTGCTGCTCGACGAGCCGACCAACCACCTCGACGTCGCCGCGCAGCTGCACCTGCTGGCGTTCGTGCGGAACCTCGGCACCACCACGGTGGCCGCCCTGCACGACCTCAACCTCGCCGCCGCGTTCTGCGAGCACGTCCTGGTGCTGTCCGCCGGTCGCCTGGCGGCCGCCGGCCACCCCGCCGACGTGCTGACCCCCCCGCTGCTGCGCCAGGTGTACGGCGTCGAGGCAGAGG
>NCKG01000252.1:0-3002 GCA_002279095.1 Cellulomonas sp. 14-74-6 | reverse complement strand
GGACCAGCCGGTGACGGACATCTGGCGCCTGGTGGGCTCGGGGGACTTCGTCGAGACGGTGCCCGTGCTCGACGAGCGCGGGCACATGGTGCCGCGCGAGGTGACCCGCACGTGCGACGTCGAGGTGGCGCTGCGGTGGGGCACCGGGTACGAGACCGACGTGCGCTCGTTCGTCAACATCATCGCCACACCCAAGGGCGGTACCCACGTCGCCGGCTTCGAGCAGGCGCTGCTGAAGACCCTCCGGGAGCAGGTGGCGGCCAACGCCCGTCGGCTGAAGGTGTCCACCAAGGACACCACCGAGCGGCTCGAGAAGGACGACATCATGGCCGGGCTGACGGCGGTGGTCACCGTCCGGCTCGCCGAACCGCAGTTCGAGGGGCAGACCAAGGAGGTGCTGGGCACCGGTCCGGTGCGGGGGATCGTGGCGAAGGTGGTCGCCACCGAGCTGGGCGCGATTCTCACCTCCACGCGCAACCCCGCCAAGACGCAGGCCGCGACCCTGCTGGACAAGCTCGTGGGCGAGATGCACGCCCGCCTCTCGGCGCGCAAGCAGAAGGAGATCAGCCGCCGGAAGACGGCCCTGGAGTCGTCGTCGCTGCCGCCGAAGCTGGCCGACTGCCGGATCGACGACGTGGCGCGGTCGGAGCTGTTCATCGTCGAGGGCGACAGCGCGCTCGGCACCGCCAAGCTGGCCCGTTCCAGCGACTACCAGGCGCTGCTGCCGATCCGGGGCAAGATCCTCAACGTCCAGAAGGCCTCGGTCTCGGACATGCTGAAGAACGCCGAGTGCGCGGCGATCCTCCAGGTGGTCGGTGCGGGGTCAGGTCGGACGTTCGACCTCGAGGCCGCGCGCTACGGGAAGATCATCTTGATGACGGACGCCGACGTGGACGGCGCCCACATCCGGACGCTGCTGCTCACCCTCTTCTTCCGCTACATGCGGCCGCTGGTGGCGGACGGTCGGGTGTACGCAGCGGTGCCTCCGCTGCACCGGATCGAGCTGCTCGGCGGTCGCCGGGACGATCCCGAGCGGTACGTGTACACCTACTCCGAGGCGGAGCTGGCGACCACGCTGAAGAAGCTGGACCGCGCCGGGAAGCGGTACTCGCCGGACATCCAGCGGTACAAGGGCCTCGGTGAGATGGACGCGCAGCAGCTGGCGGAGACGACGATGGACCCCAGGCGGCGGACCCTGCGCCGGGTGACGGTCGCGGCCGCCGAGCGCGCCGAGCAGGTGTTCGAGCTGCTGATGGGATCCGAGGTCGGGCCGCGCAAGGACTTCATCGTCGCCGGCGCGGACGCCCTCGACCGCAACCGGATCGACGCATGACCGCATGCGTCTGCCACGATAGGTGCCCGTGCCCATGACCCCCGTCCTCGACCTGCAGTCCGTGACCATCGTCAGGGGCGCCACCACCATCCTCGACGAGCTGTCGTGGACGGTGCAGGAGGGTGAGCGCTGGGTGGTCCTGGGCCGCAACGGTGCCGGCAAGACGACCCTGCTCCAGGTGGCGTCCGGCCGGATGCACCCGACGCAGGGCACCGTGGACGTGCTGGGATCGCGGCTCGGGCGGGTGGACGTCTTCGAGCTGCGGCCCCGGATCGGGCTGTCGAGCGCGGCGCTCGCCGAGCAGATCCCGTCGGGCGAGACCGTCCGCGACGTGGTGCTCACCGCCGCGTACGGCGTGACCGGCCGGTGGAAGGAGAGCTACGAGGACGTCGACGAGGCCCGTGCCGCCGACCTCCTGACCGTGTTCGGCGTCGACCACCTGGCCAACCGGTGGTTCGGCACGCTGAGCGAGGGTGAGCGCAAGCGCGTGCAGGTCGCCCGCTCGCTGATGGCCGACCCTGAGCTCCTGCTGCTGGACGAGCCTGCCGCGGGCCTCGACCTCGGCGGCCGTGAGGAGCTGGTCGGAGCGCTCGCGGAGCTCGCGCGGGACCACCGGTCCCCGGTACTGGTGCTGGTGACGCACCACGTCGAGGAGATCCCGCCCGGCTTCACGCATGCGTTGCTGCTGCGCGCGGGCAAGGCTCTGGCGGCGGGTCCGCTGGCCGAGGTGCTCACCGCGGCGAACCTCTCGGCGGCGTTCGACCTCGACCTCGACCTCGACCACACCGCGGGGCGCTGGAGCGCGCGTGCGCTCGTGGCGGAGGAGCACAGCGGCGCCCACTGACGCCCAGCTCCGCACCCGAAACCCCCGACGGGCCGACGCCCGCCGCCTAGGATCGACGGTGCGGCACCCGACCACCGTCGGGCGCTCGCAGGCGCCGAGGGGGTTGCTGACATGACGTGGCTGTGGTGGATCGGCATCGCGCTCGTCCTCGGCATCCTGGAGATGGTGTCGGTCGCGCTGGTGCTGGTGATGCTGGCGGGCGGTGCCCTCGCAGGGGCTCTCACGGCCGCGCTCGGGGCTCCGCTCGAGCTCCAGGTGGTCGTCGCCGCGGTCGTGTCCGTGGTCCTGCTCGCGACGCTGCGGCCGTGGCTGCTGCGGCACTGGCGCAACCGGGTGCCGCTGACCGAGACCAACGCGATCGGCTACGTCGGCCGGGCCGCCCAGGTGGTGTCCCCGGTGACGGACACCGAGGGGCGCATCAAGCTCGGCGGAGTGGTCTGGACGGCACGGACCGCCGCCGGCACCCGGATCGAGCCCGGGCAGGACGCCGTCGTCGTGCGCATCGACGGTGCAACCGCCCTGATCGCCCCGCCGGACCTGGCCGCGGGGTCGGGCCCGGGCCGGGACCGCCAGACGCCGACCCGCCCGTGAGCTCGCTCGTCAATCGCTCGCTCGACCCAGGAGGACCCATGAACGGCACGGACTTCGGCCAGGCCGTGGCCATCGCGGTCGCAGCGCTGGTGGCGATCTTCGTCATCACCGCCCTGTTCCGCGCCGTACGGATCGTGCCGCAGGCGTCGTCGCTCATCATCGAACGGCTCGGCCGGTACTCGCGGACGCTCGACCCCGGCCTGCACCTGCTGATCCCGTTCGTCGACCGGGTCC
>NCKG01000251.1:0-3020 GCA_002279095.1 Cellulomonas sp. 14-74-6 | reverse complement strand
GAGTCCTCCGCCGCGACGTGGCGGGAGAAGCAGACCAGGGCGTCGTCCGTCGTCGGGTGCACGCGCACGTCACGCAGCTGCTGGAGAGCCGGGTGGGCGCGCCGCACCGCGTTCAGCCGGCCGATCAGCAGCGCGATGCCGTAGCGGTCCGCCTGCGACCAGTCGCGGGGGCGGAACTCGTACTTCTCGTTGTCGATCTGCTCCTCGACACCCGGACGCGGGATGTGCTCGACGAGCTCGTAGCCGGAGTAGATGCCCCAGGTCGGCGAGCCCGTGGCGGCCAGCACCGCCCGGACGGCGAAGCCGCCCAGCCCGGTGGCCTGCAGGTACGGGGGCAGGATGTCGTGCGTCGTCGGCCAGAAGCTGGGGCGCATCCACGCACCGTCCGGGCCGGCGACCGTGGCGATGTACTCCTCCAGCTCCTCCTTCGTGTTGCGCCACGAGAAGTACGTGTACGACTGGTGGAAGCCGATCTTGGCCAGCGCGAGCATCATCGCCGGCCGGGTGAAGGCCTCCGCGAGGAACAGGACGTCGGGATGGTCGCGCGCCACCTCCGCGAGCAGCCGCTCCCAGAACACGAGCGGCTTGGTGTGCGGGTTGTCGACGCGGAACGCGGTCACACCGTGGGAGATCCACAGCTCCACGACGCGGTGGATCTCGGCGTAGATGCCCTCGGGGTCGTTGTCGAAGTTGAGCGGGTAGATGTCCTGGTACTTCTTGGGCGGGTTCTCGGCGTAGGCGATCGACCCGTCGGCACGCGTGGTGAACCACTCCGGGTGCTCGCGGACCCAGGGGTGGTCCGGCGAGCACTGCAGGGCGAGGTCCAGAGCCACCTCGAGGCCGAACCCTCGGGCGGACGCCACGAAGGCGTCGAAGTCGTCGAACGTCCCCAGGCTCGGCTCGATCGCGTCGTGACCACCGGCGGCCGAGCCGATCGCGTAGGGGGAGCCGGGGTCGCCGGGCTCGGCGACGAGCGTGTTGTTGCGGCCCTTGCGGAAGGTCGTGCCGATCGGGTGGATCGGCGTGAGGTAGACGATGTCGAAGCCCATCGACGCGATCCGCGGCAGCTGCTCCGCGGCGGTGCGCAGCGTGCCCGAGACCCAGCGGCCCGTGTCCCGGTCGACGTGCGCACCGTGGGACCGGGGGAACAGCTCGTACCAGGAACCCGCCAGCGCGAGCTGGCGGTGCACGACGAGCGGGTAGTCGGTCGACGGGGAGACGAGCTCGCGCAGCGGCGTACGGGCGAGCGCGTCCCGGACGGCGTCGGACAGGGCGACGGCGAGGCGCTCGTCGGCCGGGCGCTCGCGGTCCCGCAGGGTCGCCGCGGCGTCCTGCAGCACCACCGCGTCCTGCTCGGGCATCGCATCCGGCCCGGTGCGCTCGGCCGCGCGCGTCAGCACCCGTGCACCTTCGGTGAGCATCAGCTCGGCGTCGATACCGGCCGGCACCTTGATCCCCGCGTCGTGGGCCCACGTGCCGTAGGGGTCGGACCAGCCCTCGACCCGGAACGACCAGGCGCCGGTGGCGTCGGGCACGACGCGGGCCTCGTACCGGTCGAGGCCCTTGAGCACCTCCGTCATGCGGACCCGCTGGTGCACCTCGCCGTCCGGCCGGACCAGCACGGCGGTGGCGCCGAACGCGTCGTGGCCCTCGCGGAAGACGGTCGCCTGGATCGGCACCGCCTCGCCGACGACGGCCTTCGCCGGGAACCGGCCCTCCTCCGCGACCGGCGCCACGTCGAGCACCGGGATGCGTCCGATGCGGACGGGCGGCTCGTCGGGCGGCGCCGGCTGCACGCGCTCCACCGCGGAGTGCCGTGCGGACGCGCCCGAGGCGGTCGCGCCGGAGGACGTCGCACGGCGCGCCGGGGGGGCGTCGGGGAACCCGCGCGCCACCGTGGGCTCGGGCTGCGGACGGGGGGACGGGGACGACGACGGTCGCACGGTCCGAACCTATCCGCCCGTGCCGCAGGTGGGCATCCGCACGGGCCGTCGCTGGACGCGTGTCCTGGTCAGGTGGGGATCCGGTGCTGCGGAGCGGCCGCGCCGCTCGCGCGGCGCAGGTCGCTCGCGGTACCGGTCATGCGCGGACGTAGACACGCATGCTGAGCGGCTCGAGGACGACCGTCTCGCCGATCTGCGCGTGCAGGCCGCCGGCGATCGCCGTCAGGCGCTCCTCCCGGGGGTGCTCCCACACCGAGTCCCACGCCAGCCGCCATCGCGAGACGTGGTCGGGTGGGAGTCGCACCGCCAGCTGGTCCAGCGCGCCGTTGACGACGAGGAGGACGGAGTCGGACTCCGGAGCGGCTGTCGTGCGGACCATCTGGAACGTGCGGATCGACGCGTCGTGCCAGCGTCCGTGGTCGAACGGAGCGCCGTCGGGCCCGAACCACGCCAGGTCCGGTGCCTCGCCCTCGCCGGACGGCTCACCGGTGTAGAAGCCGGTGGCCCGCAGCGCCGGGTGCGCCCGGCGCAGGTTCAGCAGGTGGCGGGCGGTCTCGAGCAGGTTGCGTCGCCAGGGCGGCAGCTTCCAGGACATCCACGACAGCTCGGAGTCCTGGCAGTACGCGTTGTTGTTGCCGTGCTGGGTGCGGCCGAGCTCGTCGCCGGCGGTGATCATCGGCGTGCCGGCGGCGAGCACCAGCGTGCCGAGCAGGTTGCGGATCGAGCGTCGCCGCAGGGGGAGCACGTCGGCACCGGGTGAGTCGGGCGGCACCGGCCCCTCGACGCCGTGGTTCCAGGACCGGTTGTCGTCGCTGCCGTCCCGGTTCTGCTCCCCGTTCGCAGCGTTGTGCTTGTGCTCGTAGGCGACGAGGTCCGCGAGCGTGAACCCGTCGTGCGCCGTGAGGAAGTTGACCGACGCGGTGGGGGTGCGCGTCAGGGGCGGCGTGCCGTTGCCGAACAGGTCGACCGAGCCGGACAGGCGCGTGGCGACCTCACGGACGCGGTGGCCCGGCAGACCGTGCGCGGCACGGCCCGGGTCGGCCAGCCAGAAGGAGCGGACGGCGTTGCGGAACCGGT
>NCKG01000250.1:0-3032 GCA_002279095.1 Cellulomonas sp. 14-74-6 | reverse complement strand
GTGGTGGTGCTCTGGCCGAGGCGGATGGTGGCGTCGTAGTCCTTGTCGGAGCCGACCAGGTACGTCAGCAGCCGGGTGCCGCGCCCGATGCCGAGCACGAGGACGCCGGTGGCCATCGGGTCGAGGGTCCCGGCGTGGCCGACCTTGCGGGTCGCCGCGAGGCGCCGCACCCGGGCCACCACGTCGTGGCTGGTCATCCCGGCCGGCTTGTCGACCACCAGCAGCCCGTCCGCGGCCGTGGGTCGGCTCGGCCGACGGGGCCGGTCGTCAGTGCGCACCGGGGTCACCTGCACCCGTGCTCGTCGCGTCCGTGACGCCGTCGTGCGGCCCGAGCAGGCCGACGGGGGCGTGGCGCAGACCGTCGACGCCTTCGATGACGCAGGCCACCAGCTCGTCGACACCCCCCTCCTCGCCCCGGTGCGCGGGTGCGTCGACCGCGACGAGGACGTTGATGAGCATCCCCGTCGCGACGAAGGTCCGGCCCTCGTCGGCCGTGCCGCCCGTGCGGTCGAGGAACATCCGGAACACCTCGCCCAGGGTGCGCCGCGCGATCCGGCCGACCTCCTCGTCCGTCCCGGCCAGGAAGCCTTGCATGAGGACCCGCAGCAGGTCGCGGTCGTTGACCAGGTCGATGTAGGCCGCACCCATCTGCAGGGCGGCGTCCGGCCCCGGGGGCACGTCGGCGAAGGCGCCGAGGATGGCGTCCGCCACGTCGCGGTACACCGCGAGGAAAAGGTCGCGCTTGCTGCCGAACAGCCGCACGACGTACGGCTGGGAGACACCGGCCTCGCGGGCGACCTGGTCGGTCGTCGCCTGGTAGCCACGTTCGGCGAACACCCTCCGGGCGGCGGCGAGGATCTGGTCCCGGCGCTCGGCCGAGCGCATCCGGGACCGGTGGCCCGCCACGTGGGCGGAGACGGCGGTCGGCAGCGGCACGTTGACATGTTATCAGCGGATGCCTAGCGTCGTCCTCGTTAGTAATCATTCGATGCCAACATCCAGGAGACGATGATGACCGCAGTCACCGAGCGTCCGCGGCCGACCCCGGCACCGCGCACCCGAGGACGTGGCACGGCGCTCGCGCTCGTCGCGGCGTCCCTGCCGATGTTCATGTCCACGCTCGACAACCTGGTGATGACCACCGCGCTCCCCGTGATCCGCGCCGACCTGTCGGCCTCGCTCGAGCAGCTGCAGTGGATGGTCAACGCCTACACGCTCGCGTTCGCGTCGCTGATGATCGCCGCCGCCACGCTCGGCGACCGCCTGGGACGGCGCCGCACCTTCGTCGCCGGCATCGCCGTCTTCGGCCTCGGGTCGGTCACGTCCGCGCTCGCCGGGTCCGCCGGGATGCTCATCGCTGCGCGCGCCCTCCAGGGCGCCGGGGCCGCCGCGATCCTGCCCCTGTCGTTGACGCTCCTGGCGGGATCCGTCCCGGCCTCGCGCCGCGCCATGGCCATCGGCGTCTGGGGTGCGGTGTCCGGGCTCGGGGTCGCGCTCGGACCGGTGATCGGCGGCGCCGCCGTCGACGGGCTGTCGTGGCAGGCGATCTTCTGGCTCAACGTGCCCGTCGCTGCCGTGTCCGTCCCGCTCGTGCTACGCGCGCTGCCCGAGTCGTGGGGCCGACGCGCACGTCTCGACCTCGCCGGTGTGCTCCTCGCGGGCGGCGGCGTCCTGTCGGTGATCTGGGGAGTGGTGCGCGGGAACGACGACGGCTGGACCTCGGCGCCCGTCCTCGGGCGGCTCGTGCTGGGCGTCCTGCTTCTCGGTGCGTTCGTCTGGTGGGAGCGACGGACGAGCGACCCGCTCGTGCCGCTCCGGCTGTTCTCGGTCCGGTCGTTCACCGTCGCCAACGGAGCGGGCTTCGGGTTCTCCGTCGGCGCGTTCGGCGTCGTGTTCGTGCTGTCCCAGTACCTGCAGATCGGGCTCGGCTACTCCCCCTTCGAGGCGGGACTGCGCACGCTCCCCTGGACCGCTGCCCCGATGCTCGTCGCGCCACTGGCAGGCCTGCTGGCACCCCGGACCGGCGTGCGGCCGCTGCTCACGACCGGACTGGTGCTGCAGGCGGCGGGGCTGGCGTGGATCGGGCTGCTGGTCACCGGCACCGTCCACTACCCCGACTTCGTGCCCGGGCTCGTGCTGGCCGGCGTCGGCATGGGGCTGACGTTCGCGCCGTCGACCACCGCGGTGCTCGCCGACGTCGCCGAGGCCGAGCACGGCACCGCGAGCTCCGTCAACGCCACCGTGCGCGAGCTCGGCTCAGCCGTGGGGGTCGCCACGATCGTCGCGGTGTTCCAGGCGGCCGGCGGCACCCTCACACCGGACGGCTACGCCGCGGGACTGCGTCCCGCCATGCTCGTCGGCGCGGCCGTCATCGCCGCTGGCGCCGTCGTCAGCCGGCTCATGCCCGCCGCGACCGGCCGCGAGACGCGTCCCGCGGCACCGGTAGGGCCCCGGCCGACGCCTCAGCCCGCATAGGCCAGCCGCGGTGCGCCGGCCTCGTCGCCGATCCGCATGTCGGCGACGAGGCCGTCCGCACGCAGCCGCAGCAGGCTCGTCACCGCCCGTTCCCGCAGCGTGTACGGATCGATCGTGTTGACGTTCACCTTGGTGCCGCCCTCGAACCCGGCCAGCGTGGACACCCGCCACTTGAGGACGATCCGCCACGGCATCGGCTCGGCGATGCCCGGCGGCCGGTGGTGCCACTCCTCGTTGCTCGGCGTGTGCACGCCCGAGACGGCGTGCAGCGCGTGCACCAGGTCGGACACGCCGCGCACCTCCGCCTCGACGTGATCCCACGGCAGCTGGTGCCGGCCGGTCGCGTACACCTCGAACGCCGGGTAGCGGTGCCCGACCCCGGCGATGGCCACCGCGTGCTCGTTCGCGGCGACGACGAGGCCGTGCCGCCGTGCCACGTCGAGCACCGCCCGGTTGAACAGGTCGGGCTCGGCGCGGAGCGCCACCCGCTCGCGCTCGACCTGGGGCCCGAGCTCGTCGATGGCGACCACCTGCTTGTGCAGGTGGTCGAAGGACGC
>NCKG01000249.1:0-3044 GCA_002279095.1 Cellulomonas sp. 14-74-6 | reverse complement strand
AAGAAGCGGTCGATGGGGTTGAGGGGCTTCTCGCTACGCGTCGGCGCCTCGTCGGTGGTACGGGGGGATGCCATGGGCGAAGTGTGGCAGAAGTGTGCGCACCGTCCCCGGGGTGTCCGAGAGGGTTCACGCAGCCGTAACACGAGCACGGCGGCATAGGGTCGGACGGTGCCGACCGAGCAGCCCGTGCAGCCTGTGCACCCGTCGACGCCGACCCGGCCGCTCGAGGTGGACCTCGCCCGGGTGGCGCTCGGCGGGATGGTGCTGTGGGCGGTCGGGCTGCTGGTCACCGTCGTGCTGGCCGTCCTCGGACGCACCGGGTGGACGCCTGTCGCGGTGTGCGTGACAGGGCTGGTGCTCGGCGTGCTCGGCCGGGCGTGGGCCGGGCGGCACGACGCGCTGGGCCGCCGGATGCGGCGCGAGCAGGGCTGATCCGCCCCGCGTGGAGGGCCCCGGCTGTCAGTCCGGGTCCGACTCCGACGCCTCGCCGAGGCGCACCTCGGCCGCCCGTCCCGGCTCCGTCAGCACCGTCTCCAGCGCCCACCGCCTCGACCACCGGCCGCTGGCCTGCGCCAGCGCGGCGGCCAGACCGGCCAGCGTCGTCGCGTGCAGGCCGCCGTCGGCGTCCACCCACCAGTCCACCGCGGCCCCGTCGACCCGCAGGTCCTCGTGCTCCCACCACGTGGTGGGACCGTCCACCAGCGCCCGCGCGGCGACGGGGACCGGCTGCTCGACCGCGTCGTCCTGGTCCACCTCCCCGGCGGTCAGGTCCGAGGCGAGCGGCAGGTCCAGCAGGCCGGCCAGCGCCAGGGCCTGGGTCGGCGGCACGGGGACCATCGCGGCGACGTCCACCCGCTGCAGCCACTGCGGCGAGTCCGCCACGGCGGCGTCCTCGACGTGCACGGCGGCCACCCGGTCGGCCGCCACCATTGCCGGCACCCGTTCCGGTGCGACCGGCGGCCCGTCGACCTCGGCGAGCGCCGCGAGCGCCCGCCACACCGCCACGGCGACCGCCGGGTCGACCCCACGACCGCTCGGCAGGCCGTCGAGCACCGGCACCCAGCCGTCGGCGTCGAGCTCGGCGAGGGTGGCCACCCCACCGAGCACGCGGAGCACGGCGGTGTCCACCTCGGCCAGCGCCTCCGGGACGGGTGGGAGCAGCGTGCGCACCGCGTCGTCCACCGGAGCGGTCGACGGTGCCGACGGTCCCGTGCCGTCGGGCTCGACGCTCGTCGCCGTGGTGCCCTCGTCGGCGCCCGACGGCAGCGCGAAGGGGCCGCCGGTCACCAGCCCGCTGCGCGTCCGCAGCCACCAGGCGGTGTAGGGCTCTGCGCGGCGGCCGTGCTCGTCCCGCACCGGGCCGAGCAGCGCCGCGCGCAGCGCCGGTTCGCCGGCGAGGCGGTCCAGCACCGCCGGCCAGGAGTCGTCGGCGACCGCGTCGAGATCGGCCACGGCCACCAGGTCGCCCACGTACGCGCCCGGGCTGAGGTGCTCACCCAGGTGCGCCAGGTAGTCGGGCCAGGCGTCCAGCGACTGGGCGGCGAGGGTCGCGGCGTCGGTCGCCTCGGGGTCGAGCGCGGCGGGATCGGCCAGCACGCCGTCGACCGGGACCAGCACCAGGTCGGCACGGACACCCACCGCGGTGAGGACGTCCGCACCCCAGCGCTCGACCGTCGCCACGGCGACCGGGGCGAGCACGCGGTCGTCGAGCAGGTGCGCCGCCGCGGAGCCCGGCAGCACCAGGCCGTGGGCGGGGGTCGGTTCACCGTCGGCGGCGGGCAGCGTCAGCAGGCCGAGCCACGGGGCCGTCGGCGGGCGGCCGCCGTCGGCCAGCACCGCGCCGACCAGGTCGAGCACGGCGTCGGTCACCTCGTCCGCGATGTCGAGGTCGTCGTCGTCGGCCTGCGCCAGCACCGCCAGCCGCACGGCGTCGTGCGCCAGGAGACCCGCGAGGTCCGGCGCGGCGGCGCCGAGGCGCTCGAGCAGCGGATGCGCGGCACCGGGATCCACCACGCGCAGGCCCCAGCGCGCCAGCGACTCCAGCGTGGTCGGCTCCAGCCGGTCGGCCGCCCCGGCGGGCAGCAGCACCGCACCGCGCGCGCCCCGCACGACTCGCCCGTCGGCCAGCGGCACCGGCAGCCCCGCGAGCGCCTCCCGCGACCGACCGTCCGACGCCACGGCGTCCAGGCCGGTGTACACCGCCGCCCAGTCGGCGTCGCGCACCGCCGGTAGCCCCTCGACCAGGTCGGACAGCGGCACGACGTCCACACCGAGGGTCCGGGCCTGGGCCGCCAGCCCGGCGGGCACGGTCACCAGGCCCGGCACCAGCCGCCCGAGCGCCGTCTCCACGCCCGGCGACCCGTCCACCGCGACGGCTGAGTCCGGCGCCACCAGGCGCGCGCCGCCCGCCGGACGCAGCAGCGGGGTGCCGGTCAGCCGGGCCACCACGTGCTGGTGCAGGCGCGAGTCGAGCGCACCGGCGGGCAGGCCGACCGGTACCAGCGCCAGCGGCTCGTGACCGTCCTGGGCGAACAGCTCGGCGAGCCGGGCGTAGGCCTCGGCGGCGTGCTCGAGGACAGCGTCGGCGAGCGGCCCCAGCGCGACGTGCCGACGTGTCGGGTCCAGCGGCAGGGTGGCGACCAGCAGGGCCGGCACGGTGATCGGGTCGTCCGTCGCCGTCGGTGCGTGCACCACGTGCCGCCACGTGACCGGCCGCTGCGGACCGCCGGAGCCGGCGGCGCGCGGCACTCCCCACGTCACCCGCCACGACCGTGCCGACCGCTCCTCGACCGGCCGGTCGGCCACCAGCGCGAGCGGCACCTCGCCCTCGGCGCTCGACAGCACCCACCGGTCCGTCACGTCTGCGATGCGGCGCGGGGCGGCGTCCGGCACCTGGACCCGGATCTCGACGAGCCCCGGCAGGGCGATCAGCACGGCGTCGTCCACCTCGTCCAGCAGGCCGCGCACCTCGTCGGCCGCCACCTCGTCGCGCAGGTGCAGCACCACCGCCGTGTCGTAGCCGAGCGGCGGACGGCCCTCCGCCG
>NCKG01000248.1:0-3054 GCA_002279095.1 Cellulomonas sp. 14-74-6 | reverse complement strand
GACCACACCGAAGCGAGGCAGCAACATGACCGCCACCACCGTCGACGCGACGGCGACCCCCACGGGCAGCTCCGGCGTGGGTCGCGTCGCGCGGGTGATCGGCCCCGTCGTGGACATCGAGTTCCCGCCGGACCAGATCCCCGAGCTCTACAACGCCCTGACCGTGCAGATCGAGCTATCCCACCAGGGCGAGGGCGAGACCACGCACAGCCTGACCCTCGAGGTGGCGCAGCACCTGGGCGACTCCCTGGTGCGTGCCATCGCGCTCAAGCCGACCGACGGTCTGGTGCGGGGCGCCGAGGTCACCGACACGGGTGCGCCGATCTCGGTCCCCGTCGGCGACGTCACGCTGGGCCACGTGTTCAACGTGACCGGCGACGTCCTCGACCTCGAGCCGGGGGAGAAGCTCGAGATCACCGAGCGCTGGCCCATCCACCGCCAGCCGCCGGCCTTCGACCAGCTCGAGTCCAAGACCACGATGTTCGAGACCGGCATCAAGGTCATCGACCTGCTCACCCCGTACGTCCAGGGCGGCAAGATCGGCCTCTTCGGCGGCGCCGGCGTGGGCAAGACGGTCCTGATCCAGGAGATGATCCAGCGCGTCGCCCAGGACCACGGCGGTGTCTCGGTGTTCGCCGGGGTCGGCGAGCGCACCCGTGAGGGCAACGACCTGATCGTCGAGATGGAAGAGGCGGGGGTCTTCGACAAGACCGCACTCGTCTTCGGCCAGATGGACGAGCCGCCGGGCACGCGTCTGCGCGTCGCCCTGTCCGCCCTGACGATGGCGGAGTACTTCCGCGACGTGCAGCGTCAGGACGTGCTGCTGTTCATCGACAACATCTTCCGGTTCACGCAGGCCGGGTCCGAGGTGTCCACCCTGCTCGGCCGCATGCCGTCCGCCGTGGGGTACCAGCCCAACCTGGCCGACGAGATGGGCCTGCTCCAGGAGCGGATCACCTCGACCCGCGGCCACTCGATCACCTCGCTGCAGGCGATCTACGTGCCGGCCGACGACTACACCGACCCGGCGCCGGCCACGACGTTCGCCCACCTGGACGCGACCACCGAGCTGTCCCGTGAGATCGCCAGCCGCGGCCTCTACCCCGCCGTGGACCCGTTGGCCTCGACCAGCCGCATCCTCGACCCGCGGTACGTCGGTCAGGAGCACTACGCGGTGGCCACGCAGGTCAAGTCGATCCTGCAGCGCAACAAGGAGCTGCAGGACATCATCGCGATCCTCGGCGTCGACGAGCTGTCCGAGGAGGACAAGACCGTCGTGGCGCGTGCCCGACGGATCCAGCAGTTCCTCTCCCAGAACACCTACATGGCGGAGAAGTTCACCGGCGTGGCGGGTTCGACGGTCCCGGTGGCCGAGACCGTCGAGGCGTTCAAGAAGATCGCCGAGGGCGAGTTCGACCACATCGCCGAGCAGGCCTTCTTCAACATCGGCGGCCTGGAGGACCTCGAGCGGAACTGGGCGCGGATCCAGAAGGACTACGGGGTCTGAGGGGAGGCACGGTGGCACAGCTCGAGGTCGACCTGGTCGACGCGGAGGGCAAGGTGTGGTCCGGACAGGCCCACCAGGTCACCGCGCCGGCGGCGGACGGCGAGATCGGCATCCTGCCGGGTCACACGCCCGTGCTGTCGCTGCTGCGCGCCGGTGAGGTGCGGGTGCGCGAGGAGCGTGGCGGTGCTGCGCTCGCGTGGCACGTCGACGGGGGCTTCCTCTCCGTCGACTCGGACCAGGTGACGCTCGTCGTCGACAACGCCGAGCCCACCACCGCCGGGAACTGAGGGCGAGCAGGGATGGGCGGGCTGGAGGCGGACACGCTCCTGGCGCTGGCCGCCCTCCTGCTGCTCGCCGTGCTCGTGTCGGGTCTGTGGCTGTCCCGGACCCGGACGCTCTCGCACCGCCTCGGCTCGTTCTCCTGCTCGCTCGCGCGTCGGCCGGAGGGGCCGTGGGCACGTGGCATCGCGCAGTACGGCGTGCGTCGCCTGTACTGGTGGCGGCTCGCGTCGATCCTGCCGCGGGCGCGCCACGTCTGGAGCCGGCCGCGGATCGCGGTGCTGTCCCGGACGACGGTCCCGTCGCCGGACGGGCACACGCGCATCGTGGAGCTGCGCTGCCGCGTCGCCGGCGAGAGCTCGTCGCCGATCGAGGTGTACCTGCAGATGTCCCCCGAGGCGTACGCCGGGTTGACGTCGTGGATCGAGGCGACGCCGACGCGCTCCGCCTCGGTCATCTAGAAGCCCCGGAGGTCCTGGTGCGGTTGGTGGTGGCCACGTGCACGGCCACGTACAGCGGACGGCTCGACGCGCACCTGCCGCAGGCCACCCGCCTTCTGGTGGTCAAGGCGGACGGGTCGGTGCTCCTGCACGCGGACGGCGGGTCGTACAAGCCCCTGAACTGGATGAGCCCACCGTGCACGCTGACGGTCGCGGCGCCCGACGCCGAGCGCGCGGCGCTCGGCGTGCAGGAGGTGTGGACCGTCCAGCACGCGAAGTCCGACGACCGCCTGGTCGTGGAGCTGTTCGAGGTGCACCACGACTCGGCGCACGAGCTCGGTGCGGACCCGGGCCTGGTGAAGGACGGCGTCGAGGCGCACCTGCAGCAGCTGCTCGCCGAGCAGATCACGCTGCTCGGCCCGGGCCACCAGCTGGTGCGGCGGGAGTACCCGACGGCGATCGGACCGGTGGACCTCCTGGCGCGCGACCCGGCCGGGGGGACCGTCGCCGTGGAGATCAAGCGTCGCGGCGACATCGACGGCGTCGAGCAGCTGACGCGGTACCTCGAGCTGCTCAACCGGGACCCGCTCCTCGCGCCCGTCCGCGGGGTGTTCGCGGCGCAGGAGATCCGCCCTCAGGCGCGGGTGCTGGCCACCGACCGCGGCATCGGCTGCCTGGTGCTCGACTACGCCTCGCTGCGTGGCGTCGACGACTCGGGCTCACGGCTGTTCTGATGGCAGGACCACTCCGCAGCGTGCCGAGCGGGGACGTCGTCCCGCCCGGTACGGGCGCGCCGCGGGTGGTCGCCACCGATCTGGACGGCACAAA
>NCKG01000247.1:0-3070 GCA_002279095.1 Cellulomonas sp. 14-74-6 | reverse complement strand
CGTCGTCGCCGGCGAGCTGGTCGAGGTCGGTCCGGACTGGATGCTGGTCGTCGAGCCGGGCGCGCGGCACGCGCTCGTGCCGCTGGGCGCCGTCCAGGCCCTCGTCGGCGTCGTCGCCCACATCAGCCCGACGGGGGCCGAGGTGGAACGCCGCCTCCGGCTCGGGTCCACCCTGCGTGCGCTGGGTCGCGACCGTGCCGAGGTGCAGGTGCACACGTCAGGTCGCACGCTCGTCGGTCGGATCGACCGTGTGGGTGCCGACCACGTCGATGTGGGGGCTGGCCGGGCCGGGCCCGTGTGGACCGTGCCTCTCGCTGCGCTACGAGTGGTGCGTTCTCGCTGACCGATCGCCTCCTGGCGAGACGTCAGTCCTCAGGCAGGGACTCCGGAGCACCGCGTCCGGCACGCGCCCGGGTCTGCGCGTACATCCGCTGGATGTACTTCTCCAGCTCTGTCGCCTCGACGCGCCACACGTGCCGCCCGCCGACCTGGATGGCGGGCAGGTCTCCCGAGACGACCAGCGCGCGAGCCTGCTGCGGGGACACGTTGAGGATCTCCATCACGTCGGTCAGCGTCAGGAACCGCGGTGCCATGTCGGCAGTGTGGCATGGGCGGCGACCGTGCCCGATTCGTCCACAGAACCAGCCCGCAGGAGTCCCCGACCCGGCCAAGATAGGCGGGCACGACGTCGATATGAGGGGGATTGGGTGGATTCCGCGTCCAACGAGCTACCACTGCCGGTCGCTGCCCGGCTGCGACGCCCGGGCTGGCGAGACCCGCGGCTGCTGGCCGGCATCGCGATGGTGGCCGCTTCGGTGGCCCTCGGCTCCTGGGTCGTCCGCGCGGCGCAGCACTCGGTCCCGGTCTACGTCGCCCGTACCACGACGGTGCCCGGGCAGCGTCTCGGTGCCGGCGGTCTGACGGTGGCGGACGTCCGGCTCGCAGGAGCCGATCTGGCGCGGTACCAGCGCGCTGACCAGGACCTGCCGGCCGATGCGGTCGCGCTCCGGGTCGTGCAGGCGGGAGAGCTGCTGCCGCGGTCGGCGGTCGGCTCCGCCGCCGACCTCGCCGTGCGGCCGGTCTCGGTGCCGGTCACGGGCGTGCCGTCGGAGGCGGTGCGGGCGGGCGCGCAGGTCGACCTCTGGTTCACCGCCTCGGTGGAGCGATCGGCCACCTCGAGCGGCTCCGCGCCGGTGCCGTTGCAGCTCGCCTCGGGGCTCACCGTGGCGGACGTCAGCCGGCCCGCGGGTGCGTTCGCGGCGGGCGGGACGACGACGGTCCACGTCCTCGTGCCGGTCACGGATCTCGCGAAGGTGCTCGGCGCCCTGGCCACCGACGGTGCGGTCGAGGTCGTCGCCGTGCCGGGGACGGGCGGCTGAGGTGGCCGTCGGAGTGCTGTGCGCGGTCCGCGGTGCGGCGGAGAGCCTCGTCGTTCGTGCGGCCGAGGCCTCCGCCGGCCGGTTCATGGTGACCCGGCGCTGCGCGGACCTGACCGAGCTGCTCGCTGCCGCCGAGGCAGGCCTGGGCCGGGTTGCGATCGCCTCCGCGGAGCTCGACCGGCTCGACGTGGAGGCGATGCTCACGCTGCATCGCGCCGGGGTCCAGGTCGTGGCGCTCGCCGATGCGGCTCGTCCGTGGCTCGTCGACCGGGTGCAGGCGTGCGGCGCCGACCTGGTCGTGCCGACGCCTGACGGTCTGGCGGGTGCGCGGACCGTGCTCGAGAGCGCGACGGCGCTGCTCGACGCCGCCGTACCGGATCACCCGGACCTCATGGGAGCCGACGCCGTCCTCGACGAGCCGCTGCGGCGGGGCCGCCTCGTCGCGGTGTGGGGACCGACCGGCGCACCGGGCAGGACGACGGTGGCCGTGAACCTCGCCGCCGAGCTCGCGGCCCGGGGCGAGACGTCGCTGCTGGTGGACGCGGACACGTACGGAGGTACGGTCGCCCAGGTCGTCGGCCTGCTGGACGAGGCGCCCGGTCTCGCGGCCGCCGCCCGCGCCGCCGGGCAGGGCTCTCTCGACCTGCGGTCGCTCGCGCGGCTCGCACCGGCGATCGCCGAGCGTCTGCGCGTCCTGACGGGGATCGCCCGGGCGGACCGCTGGCCCGAGCTGCCCGCGTCCGCCCTCGACGTGGTCTGGGGTGTGGCACGTCAGCTCGTGCCCTGGACGCTCGTCGACACGGGCTTCTGCCTCGAGCAGGACGAGCAGCTGAGCTACGACACCCGCGCCCCGCAGCGCAACGCCGCGACGCTGAGCGCGCTCGGGGCGGCCGACGTGGTCGTGGTGGTCGGTGCGGGCGACCCGGTGGGTCTGACCCGTCTGGTCCGCGCTCTCTCGGAGCTGGCAGAGCTGCGCCTCGACGTCCCGCAGGTCGTCGTCGTCAACCGGTTGCGGGCCTCCGCCACAGGTGCTCGGCCGGAGGCTGCCGTGCACGACGCCCTCGCCCGCTATGCGGGTGTCCACCGGGTGCTCACGCTCCCGGAGGACCGTGCGGCCGCGGACGGCGCACTGCTCGCCGGACGGGTGCTGCGCGAGTGCGCCCCCGGCTCGGCCCTCCGCAAGGCGCTCCTTGCCGTCGTCGAGCGGCTCGCCGCGCCGGTGGCCGTCGGCTGAGCGTGGGCCCGGCAGACTGACACCGTGCGCGTTTACCTGCCGGCAACCCTCGACGAGCTCGACCACCTCGCTGCCGATGGCGGTCCGCGGCGCGCCCACGCCGTGACGGAGGCACTGCGCGCCGCTCTTCCGGACGAGGACGACGAGGGTTGGGAGTTCGTCGCCCAGCTCGTCGCCGCCGACGAGAGCCTGGCGCTCCTGGCGGACCGACCCGGTGTGCCGCGACTGCGACTGGTGCTCGCGGCCGACGTGCCGGACGAGTCGGTGGTGCCGGACGCGGACCCCGACGCCGACGTGACGGCGGTGACGGTCCTCTCGGGAGTGCCTGCCGACGCGGTGGTGTGCGCGCACGTGGACGAGCCGTCCGCGGCGGCGGACGTCGTCGCCGCGGTCGCGGGGGACGACGCAGCCGTGCAGCGGCTCGTGGACCGCGACCTGCTCTGGTACGACGTGAGCG
>NCKG01000008.1:0-17506 GCA_002279095.1 Cellulomonas sp. 14-74-6 | reverse complement strand
GACCGGCAGGTCCAGCGACGACGCCGGCCGCCCCCGACGCACCAGGGCGGAGCCGAGCGCCGCGATCATCGCCCCGTTGTCCGTGCAGTACCGGATCGGCGGGATGCGCAGCGTGATGCCGGCCTCCTCGCAGCGCAGTGCGGCCATGTCACGCAGCTGCGAGTTCGCCGAGAAGCCGCCGCCGACCACCAGCGTGTCGACGCCGTGGGCCTTGCAGGCGGCGATCGCCTTGGCGGTCAGCACGTCGGCGACCGCGGCGGCGAACGATGCGGACACGTCGTGCAGCGGGATCTCGAGCCCGGCGTCCTCGCGGGCCTCGACCCACCGGGCGACGGCGGTCTTGAGCCCGGAGAAGGAGAAGTCCGTCGCGTGGGTGGCCTGGTCCTTCGCCGCGGTGAGGCCGCGCGGGAACCGGATAGCCTCCGGGTCGCCCTCGCGCGCCAGCCGGTCGATGTGCGGACCGCCCGGGTACGGCAGGCCGAGCAGGCGGCCGACCTTGTCGAACGCCTCCCCCGCCGCGTCGTCGAGCGTCGAGCCGAGCTCGGTCACCTCGACGGTGTCGTCGATCCGGAGCAGGGAAGAGTGGCCGCCGGACACGACGAGCGCGAGCACCCGCTCCGGGAAGGGTCCGTCGACCAGCTCGTCGACCACCGCGTGGCCGATCACGTGGTTGACCCCGTACAGCGGACGGTCCAGCGCCACGGCGAGCGCCTTGGCGGCCGATGCCCCGATGGTCAGCGGACCGACGAGACCCGGACCGGCGGTGACGGCAATCGCGTCGACCTGCTCGAGGCCCACCCCGGCGGTGCCGAGCGCCCGGCGGATGGTGGGGATCATCGCCTCGAGGTGGGCCCGCGAGGCGATCTCGGGGATGATCCCGCCGAAGCGCGCATGCTCGTCCATCGAGCTCGCGACGGAGTCCACCAGCAGCTCGTACCCGCTGACGAGGGCCACGCCCGTCTCGTCGCAGGAGGTCTCGATGCCGAGGACGAGCGGGTCGGTGGATCCAGGCAGCGGCACGAGGACAGGATAGGCGAGGGCCTGGGGTCTGCCCGGTTGTGGCGCAGGTCACAGCCGGGGCGGGAAGTGACCCCAGCGGTTGAATGTTCAACGAGTTTGTGAGCACCGACACCACATCCCTGGACACCTCGGACCTCGACGCCGAGCTGGACTCCGCCGGCCTCCTCGACGGAGCCACCGCCGACCTGCTGTTCCGGGAGGCCCGGACCGCCGGCGCCTTCACCGCCGACGAGGTCACCGACGCGCAGCTGCAGGCCGCCTACGACCTGGCCAAGTGGGGCCCGACGGCGATGAACGTCACCCCGCTGCGGATGCTCGTCGTCCGCACGCCCGAGGCCCGCGCGCGCCTCGCCGCGCACATGAACGACGGCAACCGGCAGCGCGTGCTCGACGCGCCCGTCACGCTGCTGCTCGCCGCAGACACCCGCTTCCACCAGCACCTGCCGCTGCTCGCGCCGCACCGCGCCGAGATGGTGGACACGTTCGAGGCGATGCCGCAGATGCGCGACCAGATGGCGCGCAACAACGCGTGGCTGCAGGCCGGCTACCTGATCGTCGCGCTGCGCGCGGCGGGGCTGGCCGCAGGGCCCATGGGCGGGATGGACGCCGCCGCCATCGACGAGGACCTCCTCGCCGGTACCGGATGGGCCTCGCTGTTCGTCGTCAACGTCGGCCAGGCCGAGGGCGCGCAGTACCCGTTCCCGCGCGCCGCACGGCTCGACTGGGACCAGGCGACGCGCACGGTCTGACGGAGCGCCGGCCGCGGACCGCGGCACCGCACGCACGCCTGATCGGGCCGACGTGAGCGGTCGGCCCGGTCGGGTGTCAGGCGGCCGTCCCGCCGGAGGACGTCGCCACCGGTCGCGCCGGGTCAGACGACCACTGCGACCACGACCCCGGGTACAGGGCCGCCTCGATCCCGACCGCCGCGAGCGCCGCGACCTCGTGGGCCGCCGTCACGCCCGATCCGCAGTACACGGCCACGGGCCCGGTCACGCCGACCGCGGCGAACCGGGCGCGCAGCGCGTCGTCGTCGAGGAAGCGTCCGTCCGGCGCGAGGTTGTCGGCGGTCGGTGCACTGCGGGCGCCGGGGACATGACCCGCTCGCGGGTCGACCGGCTCGACCACGCCGGCGTAGCGCTCCGCCGCGCGGGCGTCGAGCAGAGTGCCCGTCTCGGGCCAGACCGCCGCGCCGTCCGCGTCGATCGTCGGCAGCCCGCCCGCGTGCAGCACCACGTCCCCCGGTTCGGGGAGCACCTCACCGGCCTCCAGCGACAGGCCCGCCGCGGTCCACGCCGACAGGCCGCCGTCGAGCAGCCGGACCTGGGCGAGGCCCGCCCAGCGCAGCAGCCACCACGCCCGCGCTGCCGCGGTGCCCCCCGTGGCGTCGTAGACCACGACCGCCGCTCCGTCGCGCAGCCCCCAGCGCCGCGCCGCGGCCTCCAGGTCGGCCAGCGGCGGGAGCGGGTGCCGGCCGGCGGCAGCGCTCGGGGGTGCGGCGAGCTCGGTGTCCAGGTCGACGAAGACGGCGCCCGGCAGATGGGCCGCGAGGTACTGCTCGTGCCCGTCCGACCGGCCCAGGGCCCAGCGGACGTCCAGCAGCACCGGCGGCTCCTCGTCGGCGAGCGCCGCCGCGAGCGCCTCCGCGGAGACCAGCACGTCGGCCCTGCTCATCGGGCCTCCTCGGTCGCGACCAGCGGGAGCAGCATGGTCCAGGCGTCGATGTTGCCCGGCTGGTAGTAGGCCCGGCGGCGGCCCAGTCGCCGGAAGCCGGTCGACTCGTAGAGATGGATGGCGGGGTCGTTGTCCACCCGCACCTCGAGCAGCACGCGCAGGGCGCCCAGCACCCGGGCGTGGTCCACCAGCTGGTTCAGCATGGTCCGGGCGATGCCGCGGTCCTGGTGCTGGGAGTCCACCGCGATCGTCATCACCTGCGCGTCCTCGCCGTCGAACCACAGGCCCGCGTACCCCACCAGCAGCCCGGTGGTCGGCGTGATGGCGCCGATGTACCACCTGCCCTCGGTGACCAGCTCCTCCGCCAGCGACGCCGGCGACCACGCGGCCGCACCGAACAGCTCCCGCTCCAGCACCTCGAGCCGTGGCAGGTCGCTCGCGGCCAGCTCCCGCACGACGACGTCGGGCGGGACGGCGCTCACGTGAGGACCCGCTTGCGCACGACGGACGGTTCGGCGTCCGGTCGGCGGAGGTAGAGCGGGGTGGTGGCGAGCGGCTGACCGGCTGCGTGGCGGGCCAGCGCCAGCCGGCCCAGCTCGGCGGGGTCGGGGTCCAGCAGCGCGGGGTCGTCCGGCTGCTCGTCCGTCAGCCCGAGCGCCTCGCGGTGCAGCCACGCTCCGCGCCCGACGACCAGGGCGCCGCTGGTGCGGCCGTGCTCGACGAGCGTGGCCGGGACGGCGATGTCCGGGCCGCCGATCGGCTCCGCCGCACGGTCGGCGTCGACGCGGTACTCCGCCCAGTACACCTCGCGGCGGCGTGCGTCCGTGACCACCAGCACCCGAGCTCCGGGCTCCGCCGCCCGCGCGGCGGTCGCGGCCAGGGCGTCGACCGACGGCACTCCCCACGCCGGGACGTCGAGCGCCAGCGCCATCGTCCGGGCCGTCACCAGCCCGACACGCAGCCCGGTGAACGGCGCCGGGCCGGTGCCGGCCACGACCGCGGTCAGCTGCGTCCGGTCGACGCCGGCATCGGCCAGCACGTGCTGCACCATCGGCGCGAGCAGCTCGGCAGGGTGCCGCTGCTCGGAGTCGGACCGGGTGGCGAGCACCGTGCCGTCGTCGGCGAGCAGCGCGACGGCGACGGCGGAGGACGTGTCCAGGGCGAGGATCGGCACGGCGATCAGCCTGCCACGACGGTCAGGACGCCGACGCGCGGGAGCGCGACACCGGCCCAGCGAGGACCCACGGCACGGACCGTCAGCACCCGCTCACCGGCGTCCGCCGGCTCGTCCGCCATCGGGTCCACCGCGCCGCGCGGACGCCGCAGGCTCAGCTCCAGCCTGTCCTCGGCCAGGGGCTCGACCCACCCCTCGCCCCACTCCACGACCGTCACCGACTCGTCCAGGCTCGAGTCGAGGTCGAGCGCCTCGACCTCGTCGAGGGACCGCAGCCGGTATGCGTCCACGTGCACCAGCCCCGGCCCGACGGAGCCGTCGGGCTGCGGGACCGGCGGGTGCTCCCGGGCGATGATGAACGTCGGCGAGGCGACCTGCCCACGGACGTGCAGTCCGGCGCCGATGCCCTGGGTCAGGGTCGTCTTCCCCGCGCCGAGGTCACCGGTCAGCACCACGAGGTCGCCCGGGCGCAGCACGGCCGCGAGCTCGAGCCCGTAGGCCCTGGTCGCCTCGGCGTCCGGCAGCCGCACGGTGCCGGTGGCCGCCTCGGCACCCGAACCGGCCGCTGCGGGCGCCCCCGCCGGCTCGCCGCTCATCGGACGACCGCCTGGTCGCACGCCGGCACACCGGCGCGCGCCACGGAGTCCACGTGCTCACGCGGCACGCGCGCGCCCAGCCGCGTGGTGATCTCGTAGCTGATCGTCCCGGCCGCCCGGGCCCAGTCCTCCGCCGTCGGACCTCCGTCCGCACCCGTCCCGAACAGCACCACCCGGTCCCCCGCTCTCTGCGTCGCCTCCGGCCCGAGGTCGAGCACGAACTGGTCCATGCACACACGCCCCGCCACCCCGAGCGTGCGGCGCCCGACCTGCACCGGCCCGCCGAGCCGCGCCCCGGACCCGGACGCGTGCCGAGGGATCCCGTCCGCGTACCCGAGCGGCACCACGCCGAGCGTCGTCTCGCGGTCGGTGACGTACTGGTGCCCGTAGGACACGCCCTGGCCGGCCGGGACCCGTTTGACGGTCGCGAGCTCCGCCTCGAGGGTCATCGCCGGCACCAGCCCGAAGTCGGCCGGGCCGCCGAGCTGCGGCACCGGCGACAGGCCGTAGACCGCCAGCCCGGGGCGGACCAGGTCGTAGTGCACGTCCGGCCGCGTCAACGTCGCCGCCGAGTTGGCGATGTGCCGCACCTCGAGCCGCGCACCGGCGGCCTCCACCGTGCGCACCGCATCGGCGAACACCTGCTCCTGGGCCCGGACGGTCGGGTGGTCCGGCTCGTCGGCGAACGCGAAGTGGGACCACACCCCGACCACACGGACGGCGCCCTCCGCCTCGGCACGCAGCGCCGTCGCCGTCAGCTCCGGCAGCTGCTCCGGCAGCACGCCGTTGCGGCCCAGCCCGGTGTCGACCTTCAGGTGCACCCGGGCGGTGCGGCCGGTGGCACGGGCAGCACGCAGCACCTCCTCGAGCGCCCACGGCGCCGCGACCGACAGGTCGACGTCGGCCTCGATCGCCTCGCCCAGCGGGGCTCCCGGGGCGTACAGCCAGGTCAGCAGGCGGGGGGCGGTCACCCCGGCGGCGCGCAGCGCGAGCGCCTCGGACACCTGCGCGGTGCCGAGCCAGGTCGCACCGGCCTCGACGGCTGCCGACGCGACGGGCAGCAGCCCGTGGCCGTAGGCGTCCGCCTTGACCACGGCCATCACCTGCGCCGTGGGGGCGTGCTGGGCCAGGGCCCGCACGTTGCCGCGGATCGCGGCCAGGTCGACGACGGCACGGGCGGGGAAGCGGCTCACGGCCGTCAGTGTCTCACCGGCCCCGCGGAGGGGCCCGAGGCTGCCCGTCAGCCGGGGTCGACCACCAGGTCGGCACGGTCGGCCGTCGCCGCGATCAGCCGCGCGTTGGCCTCGTCGGGACCGAGCGACCACGTCCGTGCGGCGTCCGGCGCCTTGCCGAACCGCACGTGCCGGGCGATCAGGCGCTCGAGCCGCACCTCGTCGTCGACCGTGACGTACCAGGTCTCGTCCAGAAGCTCGGCCACCGGCCCGAACCCGTGCTCCCGCACCAGCAGGTAGTTGCCCTCGACGACCACCAGCGGGACGTCGGCCGGCACGGCCAGCGCACCGGCGATCGCGTTGTGCGCCTCGCGCCGGTACTCGGGCGCCCACACCGTCTCGCCGTCGACCGGCCGGCGCAGCCGTCGCAGCAGTGCGACGAAGCCGGCCGCGTCGAACGTGTCGGGCGCTCCCTTGCGGTCCGCCCGCCCCAACCGCTCGAGCGTCGTCTGCGCGAGGTGGAAGCCGTCCATCGGCACGACGACGCAGTCCGCGCCGAACGCCTCGGCCAGCCGCGCGGACACCGTGGACTTGCCGGCACCCGGCGCACCCGTGATCCCGAGGAGCCGCCGGTGGGCGGCACCGTCGGACGGTTCGGCGCCGTCGGCGGATCGTCCGGGCGGACGGTTCAGCAGCGCGCGGACGCGGTCGACCAGTGCGGACGGCAGCGGGGACGTCTCCGGGATCGTCATGCGTCCGCCGCCGTCTCGCGCGGCGCCACCAGCCCCGCCACCACGCCGGGGAGCGCCTGCGCCACCGCCAGGGCCGCCACGGGTCCGTCGGGGTTCGCCGCGTGTGCCGCGCGACCGTGCACCGACGCGGCGGCGGCCGCGAGCGCCGCGACCAGGGTCGGGTCCGCGCGCACGTCGTCGGAGCGGCCGGCGAGCAGGGCGCCGAGCAGTCCGGTCAGCACGTCGCCCGCACCGGCGGTGGCCAGCCACGCGGGCGCCTCGGCCTGCGCGTACCGGGCGCCGTGCGGCCCCGCCACCACCGTCACGGCCCCCTTGAGCAGCACCGTGGCGCCGGTCAGCTGCTGCGCCCGCACCGCCCAGCGCAGCGGCTCCCGTTCGACGTCCGCGCGCTCGACCCGTTCGCCTCGTGCGCCCAGCAGGGTCGCCAGCTCCCCGGCGTGCGGCGTCAGCACCGTCAGCGGGGTCAGCCGTTCCGGCAGCAGCCCGAGCGCACCCGCGTCCGCGACGACCGGCAGGTCGTCGGCCGCCGCCGCACCGAGAGCGTCGCGCACGCGCGCGGCCGCCACCTCGTCGTCGGGGTCGATGCCGGGACCGACCGCCCAGGCCTGTACCCTCCCGGTCCCGACGACCACCTCGGGCCGCGCGGCGAGCACCGCGCCGGCGACCTCACCGACGTACCTGACCATCCCGACGCCGGCCAGCACCGCGGCGCTGCTCACCAGGACCGCGGCGCCGGGATACCGGGGCGTGCCGGCCACCACGCCGAGCACCCCCCGGGTGTACTTGTGGGCCGCTTCGCCGGGCACGGGCCACAGCGCCGTGAGGTCGTCGGCCTCGAGACGCACCACCGCCGGTGCGCCGGCGTTCCGCAGCCCGAGGTCCACCACGTCGACCGGGCCCGCCAGAGCCGCCGCGGGCGGCAGCAGCAGCCCCGGCTTGGCGCAGCCGAACGTCACCGTGAGGTCCGCGGTCAGCACGGGACCGGGGACGCTGCCGTCGTCCACCCCGATGCCGGAGGGCACGTCGGCCGCCACCACCAGGGGCGGCCGCTCCACCGCCGCGACGGCCTCCTGCAGTGCCGTGACCAGGGCCGCGCCCGTGCCGTGCAGGCCGCCCCGCGCTCCGATGCCGAGCATCCCGTCGAGCACCACGTCGGCCTGTGCGGCCAGAGCCGCCGCCGCTCGGACGGACGAGCCGTCGGACGACCCGTCCAGCGACCGCAGCCGGCCGCCGGCCTCCCGGAACGCCGCCGAACCCTCCGGGTGGACCCGCTCGGACACCAGCAGCGCCGTGACCTCGACCCCCCGGCGCAGCAGCCGCACCCCCGCCCACAACGCGTCCCCGCCGTTGTTGCCGCCACCGACCAGCAGGACCACCGTCGCGCCACCGACCCGGCCGCGCCGTTCCCGCAGGCGGCCCGCGACCACCGTGGCCAGCGCGAAGGCGGCGCGGTCCATCAGCGGCACCCCCGCCGCCAGCAGCGGCTCCTCCGCGGCCCGTACGTCGTCCGACCCCCACGCCAGCAGCACGTCGCCCATCCTCGCGGGTCCCCAGGTAGCGTGCGAACCATGCGCTTCGGACTCTTCGTCCCCCAGGGCTGGCGGCAGGACCTCACCGGCATCGACCCACGCGAGCACTGGGCCGTCATGCACGGCCTCGCCCAGCACGCCGACGACGGCGACACCTGGGAGTCGATCTGGGTCTACGACCACTTCCACTCGGTGCCCGAGCCCAACGGCGAGGCGGTGCACGAGGCGTGGAGCCTGATGAGCGCCTTCGCCGCCAGCACCTCACGGGTCCGACTGGGCCAGATGTGCACGTGCATGGCGTACCGGAACCCCGCCTACCTGGCGAAGGTGGCCGCCACCGCGGACGTGATCAGCGGTGGCCGCGTCGAGATGGGCATCGGTGCCGGCTGGTACGAGCACGAGTGGAAGGCGTACGGCTACGGCTTCCCGTCCGCCGGCAACAGGCTCGGGATGCTCGACGAAGGCGTGCAGATCTTCAAGCAGCTGTGGAGCACCGGCACCGCCACCCTCGACGGGAAGCACTACCAGATGGACGGCGCGATGCTGGCCCCGCTCCCCCTGCAGCTGGACGGCCCGCCGCTGTGGATCGCGGGCGGTGGCGAGAAGGTGACGCTGCGCATCGCGGCGGAGCACGCGTCCTACACCAACTTCGACGGGGCGCCGGCCGGGTTCGCCCAGAAGTCGCAGATCCTGCGCGGCCACTGCGAGGCGATCGGCCGCCCGTTCGACGAGATCACGCGTTCGGCCAACTACAACGTGGTGATCGGGTCGACGCAGGCCGAGGTGGACGACCGGGTCGCGTGGATCGAGGAGCACTACGCGCTGACGGTGCCGGCCAAGGCGGCCGACGAGGCGGAGTCGTGGCGCCGCGGCCCGCTGGTCGGCACGCCGGAGCAGATCGTCGAGAAGCTGCGCGAGCTCGAGGGGCTGGGCATGACGTACGCCATCTGCTACTTCGCCGAGGCGGCCTACGACCGCTCGGGCATCGAGCTGTTCGAGCGCGAGGTCGTGCCGGCGCTGCGCTGAGAGGTCGGTCCACGCGCCGGGCCGGCTGCCGGTCGGCCCAGCGCGGGACCGTGGCACCTGACGACCTGGCGGCTCAGTCCCGCTCGGCGACGACGACGGCGGCCGCGATGCCGGCGTCGTGCGAGATCGACACGTGGAACCGCGTGATCCCCAGCTCGGCGGCCCGTGCCGCGACGGTCCCGGTCACCTCGATGACGGGCTGAGCGCCCGCCACCCGGCGCACCACCGCGTCGTGCCAGTGCAGCCCCGCAGGAGCCCCCAGCGCCTTGGCGAGGGCCTCCTTGGTGGCGAACCGCGCCGCCAGGGAGGTCTCCGGCATCGACCGCTCGTCGGCGACGAACAGCCGCTCGCGGAGCCTCGGTGAGCGGTGCAACGCCTCCACCAGGCGCTGCACGTCCACCACGTCGATGCCGACGCCGACGATCACCGTCCCGTCACTCGACGGTGACGGACTTGGCCAGGTTCCGCGGCTGGTCCACGTCCAGCCCCTTCGCGGCGGCCAGCTCGCAGGCGAAGATCTGCAGGGGCACCACCGTCAGCAGGGGCGCGAGCAGCGTCGGGCACTGCGGGACCGAGAACACCTCGTCCGCGAACGGGAGCACAGCCTCGTCGCCGTCCTCGGCGATCACCAGGGTGCGGGCGCCGCGCGCCCGGATCTCCTGGATGTTGGAGACGACCTTCGAGTGCAGCGAGTGCCGGCTGCGCGGGCTCGGCACGATGACAAACACGGGCTGACCCGGCTCGATCAGGGCGATAGGTCCGTGCTTGAGCTCACCGGCCGCGAACCCCTCGGCGTGGATGTACGCGATCTCCTTGAGCTTGAGCGCACCCTCGAGGGCCACCGGGAAGCCGACGTGCCGGCCGAGGAACAGCACGCTCTGCGTGTCGGCCATCCACCGCGCCACCTGCCGCACCCGGTCGGCCCGGTCGAGCACCTGCTGGATCTTGTCCGGCATCGCCCGCAGCTCGGCGAGGATCGTGCCGACCTCGTCGGGGAACATGTTGCCGCGCAGCTGGGCGAGGTACAGGCCCAGCAGGTACACCGCGGTGATCTGGGCGAGGAACGCCTTTGTCGACGCGACGGCGATCTCGGGACCCGCATGCGTGTACAGCACCGCGTCCGACTCGCGCGGGATCGTCGAGCCGTGCGTGTTCACCACGGCGAGCACGCGGGAGCCCTGCTCACGGGCGTGCCGCACGGCCATCAGCGTGTCCATCGTCTCGCCGGACTGCGAGATCGCGACGACCAGCGTCCGCTCGTCCACGACGGGGTCGCGGTAGCGGAACTCGTGGGCGAGCTCCACCTCGACCGGGATCCGGCACCAGTGCTCGACGGCGTACTTGGCGACGTGCCCGGCATAGGCCGCGGTGCCGCAGGCGACGACGACGATCTTGTCCACCTGGCGCAGCACCGACTCGTCGATGTGCATCTCGTCCAGCACCAGCCGGCCGTGCACGTCGGTCCGGCCGAGCAGCGTGTCGGCGACGGCGTGCGGCTGGTCGTGGATCTCCTTGTCCATGAAGGACCGGAAGCCGCCCTTCTCGGCGGCGGCGGCGTCCCAGTCGACGACGAACCGGCGGCCCTGCGCGGCGTTCCCCGCGAAGTCGGTCACCTCGACCCGGTCCGGCGTGATGGTCACCACCTGGTCCTGCCCGAGCTCGAGCGCCTCGCGGGTGTGCGCGATGAAGGCGGCGACGTCCGAGCCGAGGAAGTTCTCGCCCGCGCCGAGGCCCACGACGAGCGGAGAGTCGTGCCGTGCGCCGACGACGAGGTCGGGGCGGTCGGCGTGCACGGCGAGCAGCGTGAAGGTGCCCTCCAGGCGGAGCGCGACCGACTGCATCGCGGTCGTCAGGTCGCCCGTGCGGTCGACGGCGGCGGCCAGCAGGTGCGCGACCACCTCGGTGTCGGTCTCCGAGGCGAACTGCACCCCCTGCTCGACCAGCTCGGCCTTGAGGGTGGCGAAGTTCTCGACGATGCCGTTGTGGATCACCGCGAGCCGGCCGGACACGTGCGGGTGCGCGTTCTGGTCGGTCGGACCGCCGTGCGTCGCCCAGCGGGTGTGGCCGATCGCGGCCGTCGCGGCGGGCAGCGGGTTGGCGTCGAGTTCCTCGACCAGGTTGGCCAGCTTGCCCGCCTTCTTGCGGGTGTCGAGCGCCCCGTCGGCGGTCACGACGGCGACCCCGGCCGAGTCGTAGCCGCGGTACTCGAGGCGCCGCAGGCCCTCGACCACCACCTCGAGGGGCAGGCCGCTGGCCGTTCGACTCCCGACGTACCCGACGATTCCGCACATGGCGTCGATGGTAACGGCCGGGCCACGACGGACCGTCGCCGGCGTCCTCCCGCGCCCGCGGCCCGTGCGAGGATCGGGCCGTGCCGCTCACCGCCGCCGCGTCGTCCACGCCGTACGTCGACCTGGACCGGTCGGCGTGGGTGCGGCTGTCGGAGTCGACCCCGCTGCCCCTGACCGGCGCCGACGTGCAACGGCTGCGTGGCCTCGGAGACCCGATCGACCTCGCGGAGGTCGATGCGATCTACCGGCCGATCTCTCGGCTGCTGGACCTGCACATCGAGGCGACCCGGCACCTGCACCGGGCCACCAGCACCTTCCTGCACGAGGACGCCGGGCTGACGCCGTTCGTCATCGGCGTCGCCGGCTCGGTCGCCGTCGGCAAGTCCACCACCGCCCGCCTGCTGCGCGAGCTGATGGCCCGCTGGCCCGCCACGCCGCGCGTCGAGCTGGTCACCACGGACGGATTCCTCTACCCGAACGCCGAGCTGGAGCGGCGCCGGCTGCTCGACCGCAAGGGCTTCCCGGAGTCGTACGACCGCCGGGCGCTGCTGCGGTTCGTCGCCGCCGTCAAGGCGGGGCGGCCCGAGGTGAGCGCCCCGGTGTACGACCACCTGACCTACGACATCGTGCCGGGCGCCCGGACGGTGGTGCGGCGGCCGGACGTGCTGATCGTCGAGGGCCTGAACGTGCTGCAGCCGGCCCGCACCCCGCTGGGCGGCCGCTCGAACCTCGCGGTCAGCGACTTCTTCGACTTCTCCATCTACGTGGACGCGCGGACCGCCGACGTGCGCACGTGGTACATCGACCGGTTCCTGCGGCTCCGCGAGACGTCGTTCACCCAGCCGAGCTCGTACTTCCACCGGTTCGCCGCCCTGTCCGACGACGAGGCGACGGACATGGCCAAGGGGATCTGGGACGCGATCAACGCGCCCAACCTCGAGGACAACATCCTGCCGACCCGCAGCCGGGCGACCCTGGTGCTGACCAAGGGCGCCGACCACAGCGTCCAGCGGGTCCGGCTGCGCAAGCTCTGACCGCGCCGCCGACCCTCGTCCGGCTCAGCGACCCGTCGGTGCCGGCGTCGCCGGCGCGAGAAGGCTGACCGGTGCATCCGACTGGTCCGTCACCGTCAGGGCATCCAGCGCATGCCGCACGGCCTCCGTCGGGCGGCCGCAGCCGTCCGTCGGCGTCTGCGGGCGGACGGCCCGGCCCATCGAGTCGACCAGCCACAGCTCTACCCGGTCGGCCGGGCTCGTCGAGCACGTGGACGGCCTCCCGCTCGGTGCCACCGGCGCCGGGGCACCTTCGAGGGCGGCCTGCAGGGCCGCGATCGCGGTCGCGGTGCCCTCCCTCGTCGTCGCCGTGACCACCGACCAGGTGCCAGCCCCGTCGCGCAGCGTGCCGCCGGCCTGGCACACCACCACACCGACCGGGCTGAAGGAGCTCGGGACGCGACCGGTCGCCGGTGCCGGCCCGTGCGCCCCCGCCGTGGCGAGAACCGCGTCGAGCCGCAGCCCGAACGCGCCGAGCACCTCGGGGGCCAGGCAGTCGGCTGCCGGCACCACCTCGGCCGACCGGGTGCTGCGCAGCACGTCGTCGTCCGACCGCTGACCCAGCACCAGCAGCAGCAGCACGGTGCCGATCCCGAGGCCCGCACCGATCAGGGCCACGGGACGCGCGGCACCGCGCTGCGCGCGCCCTCGTCCTCGGTCCACGTCCTGCCCCTGCCTACGTCCTGCGGCCGGCAGGACCGCCGCGGACGACGTACGGTGCCGGAGGCCCAGCCGCGGCGCCGACCCGGATCGAGGGTAGGTGGGTCATCCCGCCGATTGACGCAGTGAGACCGGATCGTTAGCCGGCGGCGCCGGATCGTGACCTCGACCCGCCGGAGCGTCGGGTCCACGCGCTGAGCACCCAGTCCACCAGCGCTCCGATCACCAGGCCGCCGACCACGCCCACGACCAGGCCGATCATCGGATGGTCCTTCAGCACCACGCCGGACGCGATGCCGATCACCGAGGAGTAGGTCGCCCAGGTGACCGCCGCGAGCGCGGTGATGCCGACGAACCGGCGACGGCGGTAGCGGAGCGCGCCGGCCGTCATGTTGACGGCCACGCGGCCGACCGGGATGTACCGCGCGGCGATGATGAAGGACGCCCCGCGGGTCGCGAGCGACCGCTCGGCCCAGTCCAGCGCCTGCTGCGCCTTGGACCCGGCGAAGATGCGCAGGCTGCGGACCTTCACCCGGGTGCCGATCGTGTATGCGATCTGGTCGCCCGTGAACGCACCGAGGGCCGCCACCAGGATCACGGGCAGCAGCGGCGGGCTCCCCCGCGACGCCCACAGCGAGGCGAGGGCGATCACCACGGTCTCGCTGGGGATCGGCGGGAAGAAGCCGTCCACGGTGGCGAACGCGTAGAGCGCGGCGAACACCCACGGCGACCCGACCAGGGCCAACGCCCACTCCTGCACGCCTGACGTCCCCTCGCCGACGGTCGGCACTCCCCGTGCCTCGGGGCGGGCGTGCCGCCGCCTTCACGCTACAGGCCGGGGCACCGGCTCCGGGAGCGTTCAGTCCAGCGGGAAGCCGAGCGTCCGGGACGCGGTGACCGGCCGCGGCTCCGCCGCCCACCGGGCGCCGAGCTCGTCCGTGGCGGAAAGGGAGCGCAGCTGCGCGCGATCCAGGTACAACGTGCCGTCCAGGTGGTCGGTCTCGTGCTGGACGATGCGCGCCGTCCAGCCGTCGACCACCTCGTCGAGCGGTTCGCCGTGCTCGTCCTGGCCGGTCAGGCGCACGGAACGGTGCCGCGCCACGACGGCCTGGTAGCCCACCACCGACAGGCACCCCTCGTAGAAGGACACACGCTCGTCGTCCAGGGGCGCGTACCGCGGGTTGACCAGGACCCGAGGTGCCAGCGGCTGGCGCTCGCGCACCGTGGCGACCTCGGCGCTGCCGACCCCGGGGTCCTCGAGCACGGCGAGGGCGAGCGGAAGGCCGACCTGGGGCGCTGCGAGGCCCACGCCGGGCGCGGCCCGCATCGTCCGACGCATCAAGGACAGCAGGGCGGCGAGCTCCGTGGCCGACAGCTGACCGTCGAACGGGACGGCAACGGCCCGCAGGGCCGGGTGGCCGGCACGGACGATCGGAGCCAACCCGTCCGGGCGCGCAGCAGCCGCCTCGACCAGGCGCAGGGCGTGGTCGCGCAGCGCGCGGTCGCGTGCTGCCCCGTCCGGACCCGTCACAGCGCGAGCCGCTCCCGCACCACGTCGGCCAGCTCACCGGCGACGCGGTCGGCCTCGGCCTGCGTGGCCGCCTCGACCATCACGCGGACCAGCGGCTCGGTGCCGGACGGCCGCAGCAGCACGCGGCCGGTGCCGCCCAGCAGCCGCTCGGCACGGGCGACGGCCTCGCCGAGCGGGCCGTCGCCCGCCGCCCGCGTCCGGTCGACACCCGAGACGTTGACCAGCGTCTGCGGCAGGCGCTGGACCACGGAGGCCAGGTCGGCCAGCGGCCGGCCCGAGGCGGCGACGCGCGACGCCAGCTGCAGGGCGGTCAGGATGCCGTCCCCGGTGGTGGCGTGCTCCGCCAGGATGATGTGCCCCGACTGCTCGCCGCCCAGGCTGAAGCCGCCGGCCCGCATCGCCTCGAGCACGTACCGGTCCCCCACGGCGGTGTCCACGGTGGTGACCCCCGCCTCGGTCATCGCCAGCCGTAGGCCCAGGTTGCTCATCACCGTGATGACCAGGGTGTCGTGCGCGAGGCGGCCCTGGTCCCGCAGGGCCAGCGCGATGACCGCCATGATCTGGTCGCCGTCGACCAGGGTCCCGTTCGCGTCGACCGCCAGGCAGCGGTCGGCGTCCCCGTCGAACGCGACGCCGAGGTCGGCACCGGAGGCGACGACGAACGCCTGGAGCTGTTCCGGGTGCGTGGAGCCGCAGCGGTCGTTGATGTTCAGCCCGTCGGGCGCGGCGTTGATCACCACCACCTCGGCGCCGGCTGCTCGCAGCGCCGCCGGACCGACCTCGCTGGCCGCGCCGTTCGCGCAGTCCACGGCGATCCGCAACCCCGTCAGCGGGGTGGTGATGGTGCTGACCAGGTGCTCCACGTACAGCTCGCCGGCGCGTCCGGTGTCCACCCGGATGCGTCCGACCTCCGCACCGACCGGCCGGTCCCACGGCTCGCCGAGCCGGGTCTCGATTGCGTCCTCGAGCTCGTCGTCCAGCTTGTGGCCACCTCGAGCGAGGAACTTGATGCCGTTGTCCGGCATCGGGTTGTGCGAGGCGGACAGCACGACGCCCAGGTCGACCCCCGTCGCCGCCGTCAGGAAGGCGACCGCAGGTGTGGGCAGCAGACCGACGACGTCCACGTCCACCCCGGCGGAGGCGAGCCCGGCCGAGACAGCCGCGGCGAGGAACTCGCCCGACGCCCGCGAGTCCCGACCGACCACCGCACGCGGCCGGTGCCCGGCGAACGCACCTTTGGTCCCGAGCACGTGCGCGGCCGCCACGGAGACGTCCAGCGCCACCTCGGCCGTCACGTCGCGGTTGGCCAGCCCCCGCACACCGTCGGTCCCGAACAGTCGACCCATCAGCGGACCCCCTCGTCGTCGTCCCCCACGCGCCGGGACCCCGAGGGCTGCCGGCCGGTCATCTGCTTGTGGACGGTACCGGTCGCGATCGTGCCGCGGGCCGGAACGTCGGCCGGACCCATCGGGGGCCCGGCATGCCGACGGCCCCGCGCACCGAGGTGCAACGGGGCCGTCGTGACGGAGCGCCTGATCAGCGCTTCGAGTACTGCGGAGCCTTGCGGGCCTTCTTCAGACCGGCCTTCTTGCGCTCCACGACGCGCGCGTCGCGGGTCAGGAAGCCGGCCTTCTTCAGCGCCGGGCGGTTGTGCTCCGCGTCGATCGCGTTCAGCGCACGGGCGATGCCGAGGCGCAGGGCGCCCGCCTGACCGGTGACGCCGCCGCCGCTGACCCGGGCGATGATGTCGAAGCGACCCTCGACGTCCACCACCTTCAGCGGGGAGCTGACCAGCTGCTGGTGCAGCTTGTTCGGGAAGTAGTCCTCGAGCGTCCGGCCGTTGATCGTCCACGTGCCGGTGCCGGGCACCAGGCGCACGCGGGCGATGGCCTCCTTGCGGCGGCCGAGCGCCTGGCCCGGTGCCGTCAGGGACTGGCCACGCCCCGTGGGGGCTGCCGTCTCAGAGGTGTAGCTGGTGGGCGTGTCATCGCCCTCGGTGTCGTAGTCGACTGTGGTCTCCGCCACGGGGATCCTCGCGTTCCGTCGTTCGTCGCAGCGGGCCTCAGCCCTGCTGCGCCACCTGGATGAGCTCGAAGGGCTTCGGCTGCTGCGCGGCGTGCGGGTGCTCCGGACCCGTGTACACCTTGAGCTTGCCCAGCTGCTGGCGGCCGAGCGTTGTCTTGGGCAGCATGCCCCGCACGGCCTTCTCGATCGCGCGCTCCGGGTGCGTGGCCAGGAGCTCGGTGTAGCCGGTGGCCGTCAGACCGCCCGGGAAACCGGAGTGCCGGTAGGCGACCTTGGTCTCCCGCTTGGCGCCGGTGAGGGCGACCTTCTCGGCGTTGACGACGATGACGAAGTCACCGCCGTCGACGTGAGGAGCGAACGTCGGCTTGTGCTTGCCACGCAGCAGCGTGGCCACATGGGTGGCCAGGCGGCCCAGGACGACATCGGTCGCGTCGATGACGTACCAGGTCCGCTCGACGTCGCCGGGCTTCGGGGTGTACGTGCGCACGGGTGTGAGCCTTCTGGTCAGTGATGCATGTCGAGGCCGCGGACGACTCGCAGAGCGAGCAGCCCGTGACGGGTATGTCGAGGCATCCCGATCCGGCGAGTGGGATCACCGGGTGCAGCCACCGGTGCCAGGTGGTGAGAAGCCACCGGCGCACGACAGGGGACGCGCAACGACACACCAGGGTAACTGAGAGCGGCACCACGGCAAAACCCGTCCGTCGGCGCCCCGTCAGACCGCGACGGGCGCCTGCCGCAGCGCGCTGCGGGCGACCTCGACCACCCGGTCGGACAGCTCGTCGAGCGCCCGGGTCCGGATGGCCCAGCGCTGCCACCACAGCGGCACGTCCAACCACGAGCCGGGAGCGAGGTCGACGAGCACACCGGCCGGCGCGAGCCGGTCGGCCTCCTGCTCGGACACCATCCCCCACCCCAGGCCCGCGGCGACCACCGAGACGTACGCCGAGCTGGACGGGACGTGGTGCACCCGACGCAGCCCGGCGCCGCCGCCCAGCATCGTG